>NZ_JASJDK010000230.1 GCF_030065675.1 Mastigocoleus sp. MO_188.B34
ATTCTCTTTCTTCTACTGTTAGGGAGACAATGTATTTTTTCTTGGGCATCACACACACCAGATTGATTTGGGTGTTTATAGATTATCGTGTTTTTGTATCCCTCAACTCAAAATTGACAGACTACTAGACTTATCAATATAGTGACTGTAAGCAAGGGTTTGAGTTGTTCATAAGCACCCTGACCTTTAAAGTTGCCAATCAAGGTCTGAGTCGAAAATCCAACCCGATTGGATAATAAACAGGTAACCTAACACGATGCCTGCCGGCGGCACGCAGTGCTATCCCCAATCCCCAAAATGCGAACTAATTAACATCACTTATCCCTTTTGGGCTGTACACTACTTTTACGGTTTAAAAAGGGGAACGGGGCGTTGGAGCAACTGTTAAAAATATCCCGATTCATTGATGGATTTAATCAACGTATTGGTAAGTGGAGCAGCTGGCTGGTACTGGTAATGATAATTATCGGTACCTGGAATGTTGTCGGACGACGTTTGGGACAACTGATAGGTACAAATCTGAGTTCAAATGCTTATATCGAAGCTCAATGGTATCTTTTTGATTTAATATTTTTTCTTGGCGCGGCTTATGTACTTAATAATAATGGACATGTCCGCGTCGATATTTTTTATAGTAAATTTAACCGCAGACAAAAAGCAATTGCAGATTTGTTGGGAACAATTTTATTTTTACTTCCTTTCTGCATCTGGACTATCGTTTTTTCGTGGGATGGAATTGTTACTTCTTGGCAAATCTTGGAGCAGTCACCTGATCCCAACGGTTTACCCCGTTATCCAATTAAAAGTTTAATCATAGTTGGTTTTTCTCTGTTGATTTTACAGGGAATTTCCCAGGCTATTAAAAGTGTGGCGATTCTTACAGGGAGAATGGAACCCCAGGAGGAAGAGAATGGTAATTGATGATTTTTTGGGCCCATTAATGTTTGTGGGTGCCTTATTATTACTATCTGTAGGTTATCCTGTCGCTTTCTCTCTGGGTGCTGTAGCTATTATATTCGGGTTTATTGGGGTTGGATTGGGATTTTTTGAACCAATCTTTTTCCAAGCGATCGCAGACCGTATTTTTGACATTATGGCAAAGTACAATCTCTTGGCTATTCCCTTTTTTATTTTCATGGGATCGATGCTGGAAAAAACTGGGATAGCTGAAAGATTGTTGGAAACTATGGGGATTTTGCTGGGACGTTTGCGTGGCGGTCTAGCGTTAGCTGTAGTCATTGTTGGCGCTCTATTAGCTGCAACTACAGGTGTTGTCGCAGCGACGGTAGTTGCAATGGGTTTGATTTCCCTACCGATTATGTTGCGTTATGGCTATAACAAGCAATTAGCTGTAGGTGTGATTGCAGCTTCCGGAACTTTAGGGCAAATTATTCCACCTAGTGTTGTGTTAGTGGTGTTAGGGGATCAGCTAGGAATCTCAGTGGGAGATTTATTTATTGGTTCTTTAATTCCTGGCTTGATGATGGCTGGTGCTTTTGCACTACATGTTTTAATTGTGTCTTTTCTCAAGCCCGATCTGGCTCCACCTTTACCTGCTGAAGTACGAGAAATTGGTGGTAAGGCAATATTTAAAAGGGTTTGTGGTGTGATGGTACCGCCTTTGCTACTAATCTTGTTTGTACTTGGTAGTATATTTTTTGGTTTTGCTGCGGCGACAGAAGCTGGTGCTGTTGGTTGTGTAGGTGCGATTATCCTTGCTGCTTTCAATGGCAAACTTACCATCAAAACTTTGGGTGATGTATGTGATGCAACCTTGCAAATCACTAGTATGGTGATTTTTATTTTGCTGGGTTCGACTGCTTTTAGCTTCATTTTCCAAGGGCTAAATGGCGAACACATTATGTCTACATTTTTAAGTAGTATACCTGGCGGTCAAATTGGTTTTATGACTGTCAGTATGCTGGTGGTCTTGCTATTGGGCTTTTTTATTGACTTTTTCGAAATTGCTTTTATTGTCGTACCCTTATTTGTACCGATCGCCCAGCAGTTGGGAATCGATCTGGTTTGGTATGGTGTAGTTTTGGGGGCAAATTTGCAAACATCTTTCCTGACACCACCTTTTGGATTTGCATTGTTTTACCTCCGAGGTGTTGCACCACCAGAAGTTACTACTAATGATATTTATCGGGGTGCAATTCCTTTTGTGATTTTACAATTAGTGGTTTTGTTACTAATAATTCTTTTCCCCGGAATTGTAAGCTTTCTGCCATCTTTGGCGTCGCCATCGGTTAGTTGAGAGTAAGGAGTATAGATGGTGTGTTGGGCGGAATGTTTAATATCATGTTCGGTAAAATACTTGTGATAAGGTTCGTAGTAGCGCTTTAGTGCGATAGACGAATATTGGCGCTAAAGCGCTACTACAAACAAACATATTTTTTCATAAGTAGTAATTAAGCGGACATCATAATTAACGCACCCAAAGCTTATATTTGGTGCATTACAAATACGAATAACACTTCTATATGATTTTATTTTAAACACCAAAAGCCAGTGGTGCGTTACGCTACCGCTAACACACCCTACTTGTATTTTTCTCTGTATTTTAGATGTTTGGAAAAGTGTTACAAACTGCCAATTTTACCATCGGGACGTTGGATAACTGTTTCCATTACCCGCAGGTTTACTTTATGGTCAATTCCAACCAGACGGATGTAATCTTTAGTATGCTCTGCTAAACACTGTTCTAAGGTTGCGATCGCATTTTCCATATCATCAATGGCGTGGGTTGAAAAACTTCTCCAACCACCGGTTGCAAAGCGAATTTGATCTACATAATCTATCCCGATATGATGTCCGGAAGCGAGAATATCACGCATTTGGTTGATCACTTCTGGAGTAACACGGGTAGTTGTTAGTTGTCCGTGATGAATATCGCCATTATTATAGGTGCGGTAATAAGGTTGAATACCCTCACTTAGATTTTTATGACTCACTTCATTGCGAATCTCATTCTTAAAACCATTCCCTGACTGCTCGGTAATGGATGGGAAATTAGTAATAACCTGAGCTTCTAGGGGTGCTTGTTCCGTAAATCTAGCTTCATGGTTTGGTGCGGGTATGGGCATAAAATTAGCTTGAGAACGTAAAGCACCACGGTTATATTCATGAACCAAGCGCGAATCATCCACGAGTTTTTGTTGCTCAACCATTAAGTTACCCATCTCAATTAAATGGGGCAAACTAAAATTGGGTTTTCTAAAGTTAGGGGGAGCATCAGCACTGTTTACCACCCGTGAAGATATGCGTTCTATACCGATATCATGGATAAAATTACGGATTTGTTCGTCATAAATACGTGATCGCAATGCTCCAAAGAAGTCAATTGCTTGGTTCGCAAAAGTATCGACTAATTTCTCTACGTCTGTGTGGGAAAGTCCATCTTCACCAAAAATTCCCCCAACAATGCCAATTTTATCATCGCGATCGGGATGCCAATAAAACTTCTCCATCCTTCCATCCCGAATTAACGGTGCATACAAGGTAGAGAAATCATTACCGGTGACAATAATTGGTACTCGCTGTAATGGATTGGAATCGTAACTACCGGGTAATTGCACGTCAGTAGGATTATCGGCAATATTCATTAAGGTAGCGTTAACCAACTGAGTATTAACCGTATATTGAGTCCCTTCATCAAAACGTCCCGCACCTGCATCCAAATCATTAATCATTAGCACGCACATTTTTCCACGTACCTTAATTAATTCGGCTGTTTCCCGATAGCGCAAACGAATCAAACGCGCCGGATCACCCGCATCGGGACTTTCCAATTCACCGCCAGAAATATGAGTTACCTCCACACCCATTCTTTCAAAAACTAACTCACACTGGAATGATTTTCCTTCACCTTTGCGTCCATGAACGCCTAATATCAAAGGAACTCGGACTCCAGGGAGTTCGAGAAAATTTTTGGTGATGTGAACAGCAAGTTTATCTAAAAAACGGGGAGATATATAGTAACTCATGAATCCGTGAATAATTAGCCCTCTTAAAATAATGTTAAGTTCTTATGGTTACTACTGCCCGTATATTTTTATTTTGCTTCGAGATTAGTGCAGTATTACACGACTTTTTGGGTTTGAAAATTCTTCGTTTCTCCCCCACCTTCCCCATTCATTTTTCAACGAAATATAATTTCTTAATCTATAAATAAGAAGTTTTTATCTATTTTATTCACTGGTAAGTAGGTGAGTAAGAAAAATCATAACTTGTTTGTAATAGCGCTTTAGCGCTTTAGCGCTACTACGAGCAAAATACGAGTATTTTATATTTCTTTACATAGTTTACTTTTTTCTTGCCTACTTACTTAGTACTATTTGCTCGCAATAATTATCAAACTTTCCCAGTCAATACACCTTAAGGACAAGAGAGGTTAAATCTTTGGATATAGAAATCTGGGAAGTTAATTAATTATTATCAATATGAGAAGAATCTAAAATCTACACTAATTGTTAGTAGCAAATTTATGTGAAGCAATACACTTTATTAGCTCAAACAGTCTATAGCTGACAGCTTTGCCATCATTGCCAACCATAAAAAGCTAACAGGATTTAATAGATTTTACTAAAAATAACCAACCTGCGTATTGTTATACTATTTACTCCAAAAGCATGAATCAAACGGTTTCCAGAAAATACTATAGGTAGGTTTTACCCTTCCAAGAAACCTGAAAAATATCAAATACTATCCAACTGACAGCAACATTACTGAGATTCTCCTAAAAATTCAGGAGTTGTTGTTTTAGCACCTTAATTAAAGCATTAATCCCATGGAAAAACATAATTCGGAAGAAAGCAAGATTCTCAGAACTAGAGACGGTTACCCTATTGCTGACAATCAAAATTCTTTGACTGCTGGTCCTAGGGGTCCGGTAGTGATGCATGACTTTCATCTTTCCGAGAAACTAGCCCACTTTAACCGCGAACGTATTCCCGAACGAGTGGTTCATGCTAAGGGTGCAGGTGCATTTGGTACTTTTACCGTCACCAATGATATCACTAAATATACTAAGGCTAAACTCTTTTCAGAAGTCGGCAAACAAACTCCAGTCTTAGCTCGTTTTTCTACTGTCGGTGGTGAAAAAGGTTCTGCTGACGCTGAGAGAGATCCTCGTGGATTTTCAATAAAATTTTACACAGAAGAAGGAAACTGGGATATGGTTGGTAACAACACTCCCGTCTTTTTTATTCGCGATCCCCTCAAGTTTCCCGACTTTATTCATACCCAGAAACGCTGTCCTGCGAATAATTTGAAAGACCCATACATGCGCTGGGATTATTGGTCCCAATGTCCTGAAGCACTCCATCAAGTAACTATTCTCTACAGCGATCGTGGTATCCCCCAAAGTCATCGTCACATGAATGGTTACGGTAGCCATACCTTCAGTTTCATAAATGATGAGAATCAAAGAATTTGGGTGATACCACGATCGCTGTAGAGAATAGTTACTTGATGGAGTGCTTCAGGACATTGGGACCAATAATCCCAGCGCATGTATGGGTCTTTCAAATTATTCGCAGGACAGCGTTTCTGGG
>NZ_JASJDK010000231.1 GCF_030065675.1 Mastigocoleus sp. MO_188.B34
TAACAACCCTTTCATTAAGCGAAAATAGCTCCATTAGTGCAAATACAACCGATGGTGAAGCTGGAAACATTGAAATTAGCGCCACAGACTCAATTGAAGTTGAAAATAGTAGTAGACTTGCATCAGAATCTATTGGTGATGGTACCGCTGGTTATATTACCATTAACACTAACCAATTCAGAATGACTGATAATTCCCAAGCCAATGTTAGTAGCAAAGGTAATGGAAGTGCCGGTAGTATTTTAATTAATGCTAGTGACATTTTTCTGTCAAATCAAGCAGAAATTGCTGCAAAGACAACAGAATCAGGTACTGATGGTAATATCACCTTAAATAATTTAAATTCTTTAGAATTGTTTAATAGTCTAATATCTGCATCAACAATTAATGGAGAAGCAGGAGATATCAACATCAACGCCACAGATTCAATCAAACTCTCAGATAGTAGTAGCATTGCATCAGAAGCAAAAGGTTCAGGAATAGCAGGGGAATTAACCATTATTACCAATCAATTGACAATGAATAATTCTCAAGCAAATGTTAGCAGTCAAGGTGATGGAAGTGCAGGTAGGATTTACATTGATGCTACTGATGTAAATCTTTCCCAAAATGCAAAAATATTTGCAACTACAGAATCTGGTATTGGTGGTACAGAATCCAGTATTGATGATATTGATGGTATTGGTGCCATTCTTCTAAATAGCTTAAATTCTCTTTCCGTTAATAATAGTAAAATTTCTGCATCTACAGAGAATGGGGAAGCTGGTTATATAAATATTAACGCTGCAAACTCTGTAGAGTTAATCGGTGAAGGTGGTTTATCAGTACAAGCTTCCCAAGGTGGAATCGCTGGTTCAATAACAGTTAACACTAATCAATTTACCATTGGCGATGAAGCCAAAGTAACTGTCAGTAGTCCATCAGGACAAGCAGGAAACTTAGAAATCACAGCAAATGATTTATTTTTAGACCGAGGTAGATTGACAGCAGAAACAGGAATTGGAGACAGTGCAGAAGGTGCAAATATTACCCTTACGATCCAAGATTTATTGCGGATGGACAATGAAAGTTTAATTTCTGCAGAAGCATTTGGTACTGCTAATGGAGGTAATATTACGATAAATAATCCTGAAGGTTTTGTGATTGGATTATCTTTTGAAAATAGTGATATTAGTGCCAATGCAAATGAAGGGAATGGTGGAAATATTGACATTACAACTCATAATATTTTTGGCTTAATATTTCGTGAACAAAAAACATCTGAAAGTGATATTACAGCAAGTTCTAAATTTGGCGTTAATGGACAAGTAACAGTAAATCAACTAAGTGTAGATCCTATTTCTGGTTTAGTAGAATTACCGTCAAATTTAGAAGGGACAACTAAAATTAAGTCTGGATGTGCAGCTGCTCGAGGAAATAATTTTATTGTTAGTGGGAAAGGTGGATTACCACAAAGTCCTGATGATTTATTTACTGGGGAAATACCAAATACTGAATTATTTGATTTAGTACCTAGTAATTCACAAATATCATCTAATATATCTCCATCAAATAGAAATTTGAATGCTGAAAATCACAGAAATCAAGTTCCAGAACGAAATCTAGTTCTAGAAAAAAATAAAATAGTAGAAGCAACAGGATTAGTATTTGATGCTGATGGTAATGTAGAATTGGTTGCACAAATCCCTAAGATTAATTCACATAACTCTGGAATTTATTCTGTCTCTTGCAAAGATTTTTCTCCTGTAAGTAAATAGGGAAAAAATAATTTTGCTATACAAATATAATACCCACTATCAAATCATATCGAGCATTTTTAGCTTTTGCTGAATTCAGTAAAAATGTACTTTCAAATATTAAGAGAGAAGGAAAAGAATTATTTTGCAATGTGGATGAAGTAGGTTAGTAAGAAAAATCATAACTTGTTTGTAATAGTGCTTTAGTGCTAAAGTGCTAATACAAGCTAAATACGGATATTTTATATTTATTTACATAGTTTACTTTTTTATCGCCTACTTACTTAAGTAAAGTATAAAATTAGGGTGCTGTTAGCATCGCATAACGTATCATTCCAAATCTCAGAATTACAGGTGACTAAATTCTTATAATTGCAGAACTGAGGGATGAATTTTTAAAATTTATAGTCAGAGTGTAGCCCCCTAAATCCTCCAATTATGGGGGACTTTTATAACCAATTACCAACCAACACAAAAGCTGACCAATAGTAGGGATGTTTAAACTTAGGTTGTCCCAAAATTTTAATTTGAGCATAACGTAAAGCTTCAGCTTTAGTTACTCCAGGTTCTCTCAAATGCTCGTAGAAATCTACCATCATCTGGGAAGTTGACTCATCATCAACCGACCACAAACTTGCTATGGTACTGCGTGCACCCGAACGTACTGCTACACCAGCTAATCCCAAAGGAGCACGTTTGTCACCACTAGCTGTTTTGCAAGCACTCAAAACTAATAGTTCTATAGGTTTACTACTAAGTTGTTCTCTTGTATGGAGAATATCCCCTAACTCTTTTACATCTAGGCGACTATCCCAAGTAAGAACAAATGTATCTTCTGCTTTAGAACTAAATTCACCATGAGTTGCTAAATGCACTATGGGAAAAGGAGTTTTACTAATTTGTTTTTGCAAAGCTTCGCTAGTAAACTTTTGATTAAAAAGTACCTCTGCGGAAACTTCACTATTGATTTTATCAATTTCTGTTTTTACACCAGGTAATGGAACAAAACCTTGTCTTCCTTCACTCAAAGCACCAACTAAAACCTCCATTTTCTGATTTTCTAAGGGTTGAGGATCTAGCAATTGCATACCTGGAGATAAAGCAATATGATATTTTTCTAATAAGTATTGCTTCCCATCATACAATGCTGCCATCGGTACATTTTTTAATGAACCATCTAAAACAAATGCCAAGGTTTGAATCTTGTTAGCAGCTAAATCAGCTTCTAATGGTTGAATCATTAGATTATAAATTTCTTCACAGATCGCAAAATGTTGTTTTTTGAGAAACTTACGTCTAATAGCACGGCGCATTTTTTGCACCATTTTTTCCACTTCTTTTTCAGAAATAGCGTTAGTATAGTGTCTTAGAGGTTGATTCGGTAAGGAAACAACTGTTTCTAAACGATTTTCTAAAATAATTGGATAAATAACTGCTGCTCGGTTATCAATTTGGTCAACTTGAGTCGGATCCGCCTTCAAGCATGGCTCATTAAAGAAATTATCTAACTCTGCTAATTGCAGAGATTCAATAACTTGACGAGCTTTTTTAAGATTTTCTTGGCTTGTTTCTTCTCCCAATTCAGGAGTTAACAACAAGCCTACAAACTCTCGATAAACAGGTTCTACGTTTTCACGAAACGAAAACTGCATATCAAGATTGCTTGCAACCAAGTCATTACGAATAGACCCAAGAGTTGTGACTGCATCATCATATGCTGCAATTGCTTCGACAAAGTTATGTTGTTTTGCTAAGAGTCTTCCTAACTGCCATTCCCAGCGATAAGCAATATCAGGAGCATTGCTTGTTTTTGCTAGCATTAATGCTTTTTCTGTTAAACTTTTTGCTGACTTTAGTTGTTGGGTTTGTTCGTAGAGGTGTCCCAAATAGCCAAGGGCGTAAGATTGTGCTCTTTCATCTCCTATACTTTCAGCTTGTTGAACTGCTTTCGCGAGGATTTTGACATTTTCTTGCTTGTTAGATACTTCACTACTATTTAAGTCTTCTATGCTTTGTACGTAATTAACTAATGCATACACTGATGTCCTACTAGGTGTTAAGCTCTGCAATTGAGGTTTTATTTTTGCTACTAAATATCTAGCTTTTGATGAGTTTTTAGTCTCTACTAAAAGGCGCAATGTATTTAATTGTGCTTGAAGTTTTATTGCTGATGATTTTGATTTGTCAATTGCTTGTTGATAAAACTTGAGAGCTTCCTGATTTTTCCCTTGAGAACTATAAGTATTACCCAAAGCCAAAAGAATTTTGCTGATATTGGCATCAGAATTCAGTTTTTGAGCTAAAGTCAAATTTTGTTCTAAGACTTTCTTTGAATCAGCAATACTTCCTGTCAGCCTCAAAGTTTCTCCCAAATGAAGCAAACTAACAATCTTTAACGGAGAATCGGGTTGATTTTGTAGACTTTGATTAACCTCTTTTAAAATATTTAGAGCTCGTTGATGCATTCCCAACCGATTGTAAGCTTGAGTTTGGTTAAGCAAACAACGAGTTAACCCGTTTTCGTCCCCAGTTTTTTCATATATTGTTATGGCACGTTTCCAAACAGCTATTGCATCCTCAATATTACCTTGAGATAACAGCAAACTACCTTGAATATTTAATGTTGCAGCAAACAGATTTTGATTCTCTCTTTGATGAGAAGATAGAAGCTCAATACTTTTAGCGATCGCGTTTTTTGCTTCTGTTAATTGTCCTAGTTGTTTGTACGCTTGTGCTAAGTTACCCAACACCATAGCTTCATTTAAAGTATCGCCTCTCGAAATTAAGATTTTACGTGCCTGCTGCCATTTTTTTACTGCTTCAGTAAACTGTTGATTTTGGTAGTTTTGTTTACCAGCTTGTGTTAATGAGATAGGAAAGTTTTCCTCCAATTTTTTTTGTACTGGTTGCTTTTGCACCAGCTGCTTTTGTAAATTGACTATATTCGATACTGATATTGTTTCTAAAAAACTTGCGTATCTCTCTACATTTCCATATCTTGGAATTGATAAAAATGAATTTAATATATCTGTTTTGGAATAAACACTTTTATTGAAAATTATTAAAGTCAACAATAAAGTCAATAAACCCAAAAAAAAATGATATATCTTTTTAATATTTAAAAGATTTATAATTTTAAAAAAAGAATCGATGACAAGCTTTTTAAAATTAAACTTCATCACGACAAATATCCATTAATTATTATTTAAATGTACTATTTAACTATAAAAAATATAAACAATGAGAATAATGAAAAAGTAGTTTTATTATTGCTTCTAATATATAGTTGGCATCATATATTATTTTTTATAATTTGATTTGCCACATACCGTTAAAACTTATAAGTCTTTCAAGCTTATAAATTTTTAAAATTTTACTTTTTTTATCGCACCATCCAGAAAATTACCTCACAATTTTACTTTCTACTAAGTTTTTTTGATATATCTGTGATTTCTAGATTTTTTTTAGGACACATACTTCAGTTCACGTTATATATGTAGTCAAAAATATATTTGCTTTTATGAACCTAGAATAACAAATGCACCAAGTTAATGTAACCAATTATAGACTATTAAACTTCACTCAAATCAGCAATTCTCATTTTGAAAATTTCATGCAAACTATTGATAAAATTTACTAATAATTTGTCTTGAAAACCCTTTAGTCCGGTTCCATTTGCTTCCATTTTTTTTCGGGTTAAACGATTATTGGTCAA
>NZ_JASJDK010000232.1 GCF_030065675.1 Mastigocoleus sp. MO_188.B34
GTATAAACCACGAAAACCTTAAAATCGCCGCAATAAAGCTACATTCTTTTACTTGATTTTTAGGGCTAAGTTAAGCGTTCATGCTTAATACTGAGTAATGAGAATACATCAATTTTTATTGGTGCAAGATGTAAGTTGCGATGCTCTTTCTTGTGCAAGCAGTTCCTTAAACCCTAATGATTTTCTAGCCATGATGGTCTCCCTCACTTCTATCTTAAATCCTGATTACTTTGATTATCATGATTCAAATATTGTATCTGGAGAAAATATTGTTTAATAAATATGAGTTTGGAATCTTAATTTAAGTCAATACCAACACTTTTGCAACACCTCCTCCCATTCATCCAAACATGATTATTTTTTACAAGTCCATAACATACAGTTTTTCAAATCAAATTCTCTATTGATTTCATAATCTTTTTCTTGAAAAACTCTTAAAAGACTTCCTAAGTTTTGTACGTTATTTATTGAATCCAAATATTCACTATTTGGAATTATCGTCTTTATCGCCTTTTCAAAATATAATTTTATTGATATTTTATTGTTTTCAATTTTTAACAATTCTTTCACTGAAAATTTTATTGTTTCATTTGAACAAATTATTTTTATCATTTCTCAAATTGGCAGTATTACAGATAGCGCGTTCGATAAATCCTGAATCCATAAGGTTCAATTATTTATAGGTCATAACCAACCCATCTGCAACCCTACCTATTTAGTTATTCACTCATTACTGCTAACTATTAATACTTCTTAAAAATATCTAGTTACCCCCAGAGTATCCCCCAGAGCGACCTCTACCACCTGAATTTCTATTTTCTCTCGGTCTTGCCTTATTTACCTTGATATCCCGACCCATCCACTCTGCACCGTCCAGGTTTTCTATTGCTGCTAACTCTTGTTCATCTGTTTCCATTTCTACAAAAGCAAAACCTCTTACTCTCCCTGTTTCTCTGTCTTTTGGTAACTGAATACTTTTTACTGTTCCATATTCTGCGAAAACTTCTGCTAAATCCTCTTGTCTTACTTCATAAGACAAATTCCCTACGCAAGTTTTGTAAATTGCCTTTAATAATCCACCACTCAAACCTTCAATTAACTTTTGAAACTTCTACTCAACTTAATATCAAGCTCCTGCGTCTACCCCTTTTATAAATAGTTATTTAGAAAAATATCGGTTCTTAAAAAATAATTCCCCAGTACGCATTTGGATAATTCGGGAGTAATCCGGGGACTTTAAACAGAACAATCACATGGGTCTATTCTGCCCAAGGGAGATACCTTTCGAGACGCGCGGGGCTAGCGTAGCGTTTTAACGCAGCAAGCTGAACAGGTAGTGCGGATAACCGTAGGTAATGACTAACGTCACGCAGGACGCGCTAACGCGTTTGGACGCACTACGTGTTTGGACGCGCCCAAAGGGCGAACATCCGCAGGATGCGTGCAAACACCGCAGGTGCGTCTCTCGCCGCTAATGCGCCACGAACAATCAATAAAATCCACTTATCGCTTCTGTGAACATTATTGAAAAGTAAGCACAACTTGAATCACAAATTTTCATCAAATGGAGTAGACGCAACATGATTGGGTTATTTTAAATATTACTTTTAAATATTACTATTTACCAGGGGTAGACGCATTTTTTATAGACACAACCAAGCAGACGTATTCAGATCCATAAAAACAGGTGCATAAAAGTTTATCTTTTTCCAAAAAACTCAACAATCATATTGGAGCAATTTGGTATTTTATCCACCATTATAATGACCAATTTGCTAATAGTTAATATCAGGTTCCACTACATGAGAATCATTACCACCATATTTTGGACGTATCTATTTGAAGAAAATAAAACTCAAACTCACTTATTATTTTTAATAGACTTATAAATTGAATCGAGATACTCGCCAACTTCAGGTGGTTTATTTGTGAAATGAATATAAAAATTATTTTTTTCTGCAGATTTTTCTAAAACTTTGGCATAGATATCTCTACTTTTTTCTGCATAATTTATGGTTACCAATAAATTTATTTTCATATTTGTTAATGGTTTAGGTATGGAAATAGCTTCATCTGAGTTTATGGTAACTAAAGCAGCATTTTCTGAAAGTTGAGTTAATTGCCCAGTTTGAAGAATTTTACTAATATCTTTACCATCTAAAACTGAATATTCAAGAGGAATTGCTTCCACTAAGGGGGAAAATATCTCTTCTTCTTTCTTCAAATAAAGATTGTAATCTCCAGCAATACCACCGACTTCATAAATAGTTATCGGCTTTTGAACTCCTTTTGGTTTGACTTCTCGCTCTCCAATAATTTTTACAATTGGTTCGACCTGTTTAAAAGTCGATTCAGAAATAAAAATTTGTCCGCCAATAGTATAAGATTCAATCCGATAAGTTAAATTAACTTGCTTACCGACAATCCCATATTTAGTACGTTTCTCTGAACCAATATTTCCAACCACAACCTCTCCAGTATTGATTCCGATACCCATTTCTAACTTGGGTAATCCCATTTCTTTCATTTTTTGATTCACTGGTTCCATTGCTTGTTGCATAGCTACAGCACAAGCAATTGCTCTGATTGCATCATCCTCTCTGGCTGTAGGTGCGCCAAAAAGTACCAGAATACCATCTCCCATAAACTCATCAATCGTTCCTTGGTACTCAGTAATTATATCTGCCATGTATCCCAGGTATAGATTAATAATTTTGATTACTTCCTCTGCTGGTAATCGTTCCGAAGTTGCAGTAAAACCTCGCAAGTCAGAAGTAAAGATTGTAATATTGCGACGTTGACCTCCGAGTTTTAGCCCTTCAGGACTTTCAAGTAAATTAGCAACTACTTCGTCATTCAAATAGCGTCCAAAGGTTTGACGAATCTTACCAGCACTTTGGGCGAGATAAGCCGTTACACCAACCGCAGAACCTACTAATCCCAGTATTGGTGGTACAAATGGAATCCACCAACCATATATAAAAGAAAAATAACTAATTGCAAACAAACAAGAAGCTGCTAATAAAATACTGCTCGGAGATATTATTTTTCCTTTGTTAGATCTGAGTAACCATATTAGTATTGCTCCAAGTAATGACCAGACATATACCCATAGCCATTCAAGTACTTGATTCCAAGTTTTAATCAGAGGACGATTGTCTAACTCAGCACTTAGTATTTGACTTACGGCGTTAGCGTGAATAGTAACTCCCCCCATCCGTCTGGGAGCAGAAAAAACACTATCGCGATAAGGAGTATAAAATAAATCTTTTAGGCTTGAAGCTGTTGAACCTATGATAACAATACGTCCGCGTATTGAATCTTGATTAATACGATTCTCTAAAACATTTATCAAAGATATTCTGCGAAACTTATCTATATCTCCACGGTAATTTATTAAAACCTGATAACCTTGGTCTGGGGTATTAACGTAACCACCATCGTTTCCTTCAAAAGGTGGAAATATAACTTTACCAACTTTGATCAAAAAATCTTCTGTCTGACCAACTTCAACACCAATATCATTGAGGTAAAGATAAGCAAGTTTAAATGAAAAGCTGAATATGTTATCACCATTTTTATCTGCTAAATAAAATAAATTGCGGCGAATTTTACCATCTCTATCTATAGGAAAATCATTTGCACCTACTTGGTTGCGTTTTTTCAATGCTGGTGGTGGATTAACCGCAGAAGAATCTATACTTGCAACTACTTTTTGTATCCCAATAAGATTTGGTGTGGATTCAAATACTTTCACCAAAGATTTATTACCTTTACCTACTGGTAAATCTCGATAAATATCAAGTCCTATTGCACGCGGTTTATGTTGCTTGAGATTCTCTAAAATTTTAGCTAGCACTCCATCAGGAATTGGATGTCCCAGTTTGCGTACAGCATCTTCATCAATTTCGACAATAACAATACGCTCATCTCGGCTTTCGTATGGTCGCAACATAAAAAGTTGATCCAATGCTGCTAATTCCAAAATTTGCAGCAATCCACTAAGACGTATCGCCATTACAATGAATGTGGCGGTAGGAGCAGTAATTAATACGTTACGCCACAGCCAAATTTTGCTTTTTAATAAGCTCCACATAAAATAAATATTCCTGATTATAAGCGTCTTTGAATGATTTCGATAAGACACCATATTTATTTAATTTTATGTTCACTCGTTTAAAAAATATTCAGTAAAAACTGCTATGCTTTCATTGCATCTTTCTTAACAAAAGAAATATATGCTGTAATATTTGTATGTTAAGGGTTTGAGGCGAATGGTACTAAGAAAAGCTGGAACACTTGTGGTTTAAGAAGACTTAATTGAATTACGAATAGACAGAACTCTGTGAAGTAACTTAAATGCTCTTTATGAGAAAATAAGCGGAAATTGAAAATTTCAATTTAACTATGGGAACACTAAAAATGAAAGGTAGAGCCCACAAGCATTACCTTAACAAGTTAACAAAAATATAAATTTGAATCGGCAAATAATATTAATTTATAAGAGGTTTGCCAATGAATTGGATGAAAAAAAATCTATATACTGTAGCGATCCCCGTATCCGTAACATTTTCCATTGTTTCAGCACTTTCAGTGCAAGCTCATTCCCAAACAGAGTTTGTAGAAATGCAGGTAGACACACAGAAAGTTCGGATATGGAAAATTAGTCAGGTCTTTAAAACACCAAATCGAGGAACACCTCCGGCTACTGCTGGAGGTGCAACCCGTGGTGGTTGTAAGGAGAAAGAAGGTTATTTAACGTCTTTAATGCCCAAACAAAAATTGGGATTAACCGTTAACGAACACCCTACATTTTTTTGGCATATATCTAGATCCGATGCAGAAAAAGCTGAATTTTTATTATTAGATGATGACGATAATTTAGTTTACGAAACAAATTTGGACCTTCCCAAAAAACCGGGTATTTTTGCATTTACTCTTCCTTCTGAAGCTCCAGGATTAAAGGTAGATAAGCTATATCATTGGTACCTTTCAGTAAATTGCAGTTCGGAAGAAACAGATGAAGATATAACTATTGAGGGTTGGGTAGAACGAGCTAAGCCTAGTCTAGCTTTACGAATAAAGTTAAATAATTTAGCACCAAAATACCACTCAAAAGTTTATGCAGAAGCTGGTATTTGGCATGAGGCGATTACTAATGTAGCTCAACAACGCTGCAGTTTTCCTTCTGATTCAAATATTATGTTGAATTGGAAGAAATTATTAATTTCTGTTGGCTTGAATAAGGTAGTTTCAGAACCTCTAAATAATATTTGTAAAATTTAAGGTTAAGATTATGCCTAAAGTATTTGAGTGCAGCAATTCTCATTTTGACCAATAATCGTTTAACCCGAAAAAAAATGGAAGCAAATGGAACCGGACTAAAGGGTTTTCAAGACAAATTATTAGTAAATTTTATCAATAGTTTGCATGAAATTTTCAAAATGAGAATTGCTG
>NZ_JASJDK010000108.1 GCF_030065675.1 Mastigocoleus sp. MO_188.B34
CCCCAACCTGAAAGTTTAGAATATATTTTACTCAGATTCTATGGAGCAGCATATATAAATCGTCAATCCGGAATCAAACTCCCAGAAAAACTAATGTTTGCTAACGAGAAAGAAACTAAAGAGTTTCAAGCAACATTAAATATGGGAAAAGTTAACGGTACCCGCAACTGTTATTTACAAAAACCAGCAGCAGATGCGCTAAATAGAGCCCGCGCTCAAATCAAAATTCCCCTAATGTCCAGGTATGGTCAAATTAATTGCACTCGTAGTTTTAGTACAACCCTGCGATTATGGAGAAAATACGCGAACAATCGCACACTCGAAAATATACGACAAGGAAAAGAAACCAAAATTCTTAGTATCGTAGCTCCCCCAGGAACCTCACAACACTTATGGGGATTAGCAGTAGATCTAAGGGTAACAAACCAAGCACAGCAAAAAATTCTTAATCAAAATGGTTGGTTCCGCACAGTAAAAAACGATACTCCTCACTGGACTTATATTGGTACTTCACGAGAGGAATTAGCACTTTTAGGATTTAAAAATCAAGTTATTAAAGGTGTTAATTATTGGTTAACACCATTGTAATGACCTCAAACAATTAACTCAAACAGTATAAGTTTATCAGTAAAAAAGTAACGAGTAATAAGTAGAACTAAAGAGCACACTTATTACTCTTTACCCTGAATTTCAAAATGAGTCTGAAATTGTTATAAATGGCAATTTACAATCACTTTACTGGCTCTAATCAGCATCTGAAATTACCTTAATTTCTTTCACCTCTATCTCTAATAATTCTGGAGTTGGATCCACACTATCTTCTTTCTCTTTATCTTCTTCATCTGATTTGATATTTACGACTCCAGAAACTTCTATAGTTTTCTCTGGATCGTATTTAAAATTTTTTTCTTCTGGGATGTCTAAGATAATCTTATCCTTACCATTATCTGTAAAGACATATTCTGCTTCTCCTTCTTGTTGACTCAGTATCTTACCACGAAGTTTCACTTCCATATCATCTTTTGGTGAAGCTAATACTTTGGAAACACTAGTAAGCTCTGCTTGTGCAAGTGCAGAGAGACTCACTAAAAAGCTACTAACAGTTGCGAGGGAAATTGCACTAATTGTTACAAAAAATTTCATGATTTTGAATTTAAAATTGAATATTTTCCAAGGAGATTATAACTTTAACTATAACTTTGTATGATTTAAAAACTTCAGTAAAATAATCAGATACACAGCATTATCATTAATTAATTAGACATATTTATATATATCAGTTGTTTTGGAGCAAATATTTTATTTGAATTGTAATTACCATTTATATGGTGTGCTATAAATTACAATTTTTATTTTAGATACAAATAGAATAAATTAGCCCTGAGGAGTTGTTAAATTAACTAATTACTGACTAGACTTAGAATAAATCTATGTCTGGAGTGGTAGTAGTGGGTTTATTTGATGATTTAAGTCAATTTCTAGAAAACCGTTTAGAAGAATTCTTACGTAATAATCCCCATTTGGAATTAGAAGCGCTGCTAGAACAGCTACGCAAGCAAGAAGAAGACACTTTAAAATTAATTGCAGACTTGCAATTACAAGAAAAGCGATCGCAAGATGATATTCTCACAACCGCTCAAGAAATTCAAAAATGGCATACTCGAATCGCAAAAGCTAAAGCAGCAGGTAGAGTAGACTTGCTAGGTGCAGCACAACAAAGAGAAGCAGCATTGTTACGTCAAGGAAATCAGCTTTGGGGACACATGCAAGGTATTAAAGAACGTATAACCCAAGCAAAAGATCTACTGCGGAAAGTACAACAACGACGACAGGAAGTACAAACAAAAGCATCCCAAGCACAAGCTCAAAGGTCTGCAACTCAATCGCAGCAGCGTTTTGAAACTACTGGTTGGTGGAATTCAAGCAACAATAATTTTTCTGGATATGACGAACTCGAAGATAAATTCCGTAATTGGGAAATAGAAGACGAGTTAGAACAGATGAAGCGTAAGAAAGGAAAATAAGAGTTTTTATTTATCATTTCTCTATTAATTCCAATCCCCAATACCTAGTCTCCCAATCTCTAATCTCCAATTCCGATCGCAGAAAAGATTATTCATATAATTTTTATCTACTTTTATAGTGATTATGTTCGCAACCGATACATTATCTCAAATGGTTTTGCGTTTATTATTAAGTGCGTATTACCAAGTTTGAGTGTCGCTTCAATCGGTAAGCAAGTCCTCAAGAGCTTCGGACATGGGAACAAATATATTTTTAGATATTTTAAATAGCCTGCAACTTTTGTTTGTGGGATATACACCTGCTGCTGCATTTGGTATTGCGATCGGGATTTTAATTGGTATTAACCGCCTGATTTATCAAATATGTAAGCGACTATTCCAAATTCCCCATAGTGTAACTCCCATCGCTTTTCTACCTTTAGCTCTAATTCTCCTCAGACAACCAGAACCCGCGTCAATTGTTGTGGTATTTGTTGGTTCCTTGTGGACAATTATCGTTCAAACAGCAGCAGGCGTACAAGCTTTTCGCAATCGCGGTAATAATTTACAACTGGCGATCGAATATATATTTTATGCCTTAAGACAAGGTATTTGGGTTGCTTGGTTTGCAGTAATTGCAACAGAAATGTTAACTGGTGGTAGTGGTGTAGGCTTTTTGTTATGGGATGCTTACAATAATGGCAATATTAACTATATTATTGAAGCGATCGCCTATATTGGTACCATCGGTTTTTTGCTAGACCAAATCTTGGAGCTAACAGCATTTCTCGTTTCAAAGCTTCTACCAAAACCCAAAGAAGTTGATGAGTAAGAATAGATTAAACTTCTAGTGATTTCTTATAGTCAAAGCTTCATTATATTGCTGCAATTTATTTTTTGAATTTACTAAGAACCTTCCAACTGGGAAGAAACAGCTTCATTTACGGTAGAGTTTTCTCGCTCTAATGCTTCAAGCTGTAACTGTTCTGAGGATCCTTCAAGTGCAGTATCGCTTGAATTACTCAAATACGGAGCAACTAATCTGTTGTAATTGGAAGCAACTGCTAAAAATGCTCCACCTAAAATATAAATCGGTAGTGGTAAAGATAATTCTTTCACCCAGTCAAAGAATTCTGCTAAAGCAAATAACACAAAAAAGCAAGCAAGCCAAACCCTCATAAATCTAACTCCTCAGATTCAAATCTCTTTACTTATAGCGTAGATAGGTCGCATATTAATTGATGCTTGCTATATCGACAATTACAAAATACTAATTTCATTGTGCCAGAAAGACTTTGAGCAAATCCAAATCACCTGTTATTCCTAGCGGTAGAAAGTTTTTAATTGATTGATAAGGGAAAGGGTGGGAAGAGGAGGAGAGATTCTTGTAGATAATCTTCTGTGGGTAGAGATGGGAAAATTACCATTTAGAGAATAATTGCCATTATTTATCAGTTAATCAATATTTTCACAACCTTCTAAGGTTGATATGAATTCTGCTTGCTAATTTGGGAAAAATGTAATTAGTAGAATCACCCATTCTTGTATGCATTTATTTTAAAGCAGAATGAGTCATCCCAACCCCGAGCATCCAATCTATACAAGTGATTCCTCCGATGAGAAAGCTGTTCTTATCAAATTATTCTCCTCATGGTCAAATGCTTTTGTGAGGATAACCCAAGTAAGCAACAATATGAGTTTGAACCAAAAAATTAAATCTGTTTATATCTTTATTGTTGGTATTGCTATCTTGGGAATTACTGTTAGTTTTGCAATTGGTGACTATTATTATTATCGCGCCAAACAACAAAAAATTAAAATTACTCAAGAGCATCGTTTACTAAATAAATTAAGACATACAGCCTTTGAGATCCAAAGTACTACAGGAATTCCTTCTTCTATCCAAACTTTTTCTACCAAAAAAATAGAAAATCTACGTAAAACAAAATTAGTCGCAATTGAAGGTCATACAAAAGTCAAATCAGCTTTGGATAAATTCAATAATTATCCACATTATTTATCTATTCCAGAAACAAAACAAATACTAACTAAATACAGAAATACAATTGAAGAAATATCTCAAAATTTAGATGAGATATTAAATCAAATTGAACTTTTAAAGTCTAACTCTAATACAATCTCTCAAGCACCAAAAAATTTGGCTGATTTTTCAGCAAGCGACGCTAACAAAAATTTATTAGATATCGCAGATGATTTAGCATTAATCATTAACCTCGCCGAGAAAAAAGAAGAGGAAGCAACTGTTGAATTAATAAAGGCTGAGTTCTCAAGGATAATCATTATTTCTACGGGAATATGTTTAAGTATAATTAATGCTTATTTATTAATATCTTACACAGCTAAAGCAATTACTTATCCCTTAGAAGAAATAAAAATTTTTGCTCAAAAAGCTGCAGAAAAATCTGCAGAAGAATCAGATTTAACAGTGGAATTATCTACTAAAAATCAGAATGAGTTGGGAGAGATAGCTAATTACCTTAATCAAATAGTTAGTAAAATGAAAAATTTGATTATAGCGAATAAAGAAGCAAAACAAGCATGTGATTTAGCCAATCAAGCTAAAAGAAGATTTATGGCAAATATTAGTCACGAGCTTCTTACACCTCTAAATGGGATTCTAGGATATACTCAAGTTCTTCATAATTCTCCAAATATTACACAGAAGGAAAAAAGAGGCATTAAAGTAATTCATAAATGTGCCGATAATTTACTAACATTAATTAATGATATTATCGACTTTTCTAAAATCGAATCAAATACAATTAAACTAAATATTTCAGATTTTAATCTCCGATATTTATTAGAAGAAATAATAGATACATATAAAATAAAAGCTAAACAAAAAAATATTTCATTTTTCTACGATATCCCAGATAATTTACCCTTAGGAATCACTACAGATAGGCAAAAATTACGGCTAGTAATTATTAACTTACTTAGTAATGCATTGAAATTTACCGAACAAGGAAGTATTACATTACAAGTCAGAATTAGCAATTTTACAGCTTCTGAGATTAAAATTCAGTTCGCTGTTCGAGATACTGGGATAGGAATTAGTGAAGATAATTTAGAAAAAATTTTTTTACCCTTTGAAAAGGTAGTAGATTCTAAAACTTATAAAGATGGTACGGGATTAGGATTATCTATCAGCCAAAAAATGGTTGAACTTATGGACAGTTGTCTAAAAGTAAATAGTGAATTGGGTAAAGGTAGTAAATTTACGTTTGAAATCACATGTTCTGTTATTGAAAACTATAAAGAAATAAACATCCCTAGTAAAACTAGAAAAATTATTGGTTATTCCGGAAAAGAAAAAACAATTCTTATTATCGATAACCTCTGGAAACATCGTTCTTTAATTATTAATATTTTAGAACCACTTGGATTTTTTCTTATTGAAGCTGAAAATGCTCGAGAGGGGTTAGAAAAAGTGAAACAATATCAGCCTGATCTAATTATTTCGGATATATATATGCCGATTTTAGATGATTGGGAAATACGTTCCTACATGGATAGTTATCAAAATTTGGGAAATATACCATTTATCTTAACTTCTGCAAGTATTTTGGAGGGAAGAAAAGACAAAATAAATAACTCAGAATTAAGAAATTTTTTGATAAAGCCTATACAGAGTGAGGAGCTATATAGGTTTATTGAAAGAAAACTCAATATTAGTTGGAAATATGCAAATTCAGATAATTTACTAGAAGATAATTTAAATATAGACCAACATAAATCAATCATTTTCCCTCCATCATCCGAACTAATTATGCTTTTAGATTATGCAAAAAAAGGACAAATAAAAGGAATGATTCAAGAGCTAGAAAAAATAGCAAACATTAATGGTGATTATCAAGATTTTGTAAACCATCTAAACTTATTATTGAAAGATTTTAATATCAAAAATATTCGTAGTTTTCTTAAACAAAATATTCAGAAATAATAATTTACAATTATCGAATTATTTTAGAGATTATTTTAATTTTTACATGAAATATGGAGGACATAAAATATATGGAATTTGAAACTGCGCATATAAATGAATTATCTCAATGCCATAATGAAAACCACAATCATTTAAAAACTATTTTAGTAGTTGATGATAGCCCAACCAATTTAGAAGTTTTATACGAAACATTGAGTTATGCAGGTTATGAAGTACTTGTAGAAATGGATGGTTTGAGTGGGATAGAACAAGTAAATCAAAATCCACCCGATCTAATACTTTTAGATGTGATGATGCCTAAAATAGATGGTTTTGAAACTTGTCGTCAACTTCAAGCGAATCCAGCGACTAAAGATATTCCAATTATTTTTATTACAGCTCTAACCGAAGCAGAAGAAAAGCTCAAAGGTTTAACACTAGGTGCTGTAGACTATATCACTAAACCTTTTCAACAAGAAGAAGTATTAGCCCGAGTAAAACTACACTTAAAACTACGATATTTAAACCTAGAATTAACCCTACAAAAACAACAATTAGAAGATAGAGTCAAAGAAAGGACAGCAGAACTTTCCCAAGCGCTAGAAGAACTCAAACAAACTCAATTAAAACTTATCCAGAGCGAAAAAACTTCCTCCTTAGGTCAAATTGTAGCTGGAGTATCTCATGAAGTTAATAATCCAGTTGGCTTAATTTCGACTAATTTATATTATGCCAATCAGTATATTCAAGACTTAATCGATTTAGTAAAAATCTATCAAAATAAATTTCCTGATGTCGGTATAGAGATCTCAGAAAAAATCGATAGCATGGATTTACCACATATTTTACAAGACTTACCTAAATTACTTTCATCTATGAAACTAGGAACTGATAATATTCGTGGGATAATACAATCTTTACAAAATTTTTCTCGTGCAGATGGAGTAGAAAAAAAATATATTGATATCCATGAAGGAATTGAAACTACCTTGATGATTTTGCAGTATAGAATCAAAGCACAAACAAAACGTCCTCCGATTAAAGTAATCAAACAATATGGTAACTTACCAAAAGTTGGATGTTACCCGGGACAGTTAAATCAAGTATTTATGTATTTACTAAATTATGTAATTGATGGATTAGAAAAATCATACATTCATAACCATAATTTATTAGAAAACAAAACAGATCCTGTTGGCGATAAATTAGCACAAGTATTAAACCTACAAATAAAAATTACTACCGATCTAGATAAAGAAAATATAACTATCAAAATTGAAAATAATGCTTTCACTTTGTATGACTCCAAGGTAGATGGAATCATACAAAATTTTGCGAATATCTTTAAGGAAGAACAAAATAATTTGGGATTTTCTATTAGTAGAGAATTAATAGTAGAAAAGCATGGTGGTAGCTTGGAATACATTCACTGCGAAGCTACAGGTATCCATTTTGTTATTAAGATACCATTAATACATATTTATTAAAAAAATGAAAAAAATATCAAATGTTATATCTAAAACAAGTAAACTTTACCTTATTTTCTGAGAAAAACAGCAAAAACCATAATCAACAGGAATTTATTAATATTACCCATTATATGTATCTTCAATTGTGATTTTAAATTCTAAAGGAATTTATATTTAGCTAATTATTATAGTAATAATATTTGATTTATTGACAAATTGTAAATTGTCAAACTGTCAAACTACCTATTCCTTAACTTTTCCTAGCTGACAATCTTTATTTTTAGCTTAAAAATAACAACGAGTAATCTTCCCACTCATACCAAAGTGGTTTTACGGAGGATCGGGTTCGTGCATCTACATCTCAATGTAAATGGCAAATAGAAATGACTTCTCGCAATATCAGGGTTGTATCTACTGCCCCATAAATTGAAATCAAGTAAGATATTCTATTGGAGAAAACTCGATTATCTAGCTTATTTCTCTGAATCTGTAGTATTACCAATAAGATTGGTAGTTTGCAGTAATAAACCTCTTACAATGCTTGCCCTGTCATATCTTATGTTCTGTCTAAGTCAAAAAAATAAAAATATCTCATCAAATAGAGATTGGCGACTTAGGAATGGGAAATAGGAATTTAGGATTTAGCCCTTAAAGACTGAAATAATAAATGTCTTAATTACTATCCTTGATTCCTAATTCCCTTTTCATTTATCAGCCTAGTGATTGTTTTGTTATTCCAGATTTTGAATATTTTTTGATACCTATCCTTGGTCGCAATTCACATATACTAACTTATTCTTTTCGGGTGTGTAAAATACTCAATTTAAATAGAAAAATAGTTTATTATTTAAAGCAATAACAGCAGAATATGAAATTAATTTTCGAACTAAACTAATTTAACTTAACTTTCCACTACCTTTTCCCGGCTGACAAGCAATATTTTTAGCTCAACAATATCAGCGTGACAAGCGTTTTGTTGTTGTAGATTGAAGGTCTCAGAGCAACGCATCTACGGGCAGAACGCTCATTAGGAGTCTTAATTGATGCACTTAGATCGTAATTTCCGTTTTCAGCCCGTTCGTACTCTAGTTGCCATTGACCCTAAGATAGAAGACTGGCAAAGTATAGTTTCAAAAATCCTTGGTAAAGCCGAAGTAGTTTTACTTCAACCAAATGAATATGAAGTACAACAAATTACATTAACTTTGCAGGAATACAATCGCCTTAGAAGTCTTCATATTATTTCTCATGGTTCTCCAGGATGTCTGTATTTAGGAAAAAGTCATTTAGGCCTATTTTCTCTCAACCGTTATGCTCCACAGCTAATTACTTGGTCTGTTCCCAATATTATTCTTTATGGTCGTGATGTTGGAGTCGGAGATTCTGGTACTGAGTTTATCCAAAGGTTACATCAGATCACAGGTGCTAATATTGCAGCTTTTACACGCAGAGTAAACCCAGCTTCTTACAATACTTGGCAGTTAGATTATCACTTAGGAAATATTAACCCGGAGTTGGAAGTATTACCAGCGATCCAAAAAAACTATATTGGTTTACTCGGGGTTTAATGAGAACAGGACTTACGCAAAATAAACGTAATTACTTAATTAGGTATGACTAACTCACGCTTTTGTTGGGTAAGTCTTGGAGTGCTTTCATATTAGTGACAATATAGATTAGTAACAAACAGGGCTAGAGCTTAGTAGTAAACACGAATACTATTTGAGACTCAAAAGTGTTTATAAATGAGCTTTTAATCCCAAAAAAAATTCCGAAATACTCCGATTCATTTCTCAAAGAATAGTGGAATCTTGTATTTAAATATGAACGTTAGTCGCAAAATTATTTCGATATAAACGAGATTTATCCCTTAACCTTAATTCACAAATTTAGCTTTTCCTGCGGTCTTCGAAGGGATTTTTATCACAGCACAATATCAAATATAGAACTAAATCAAAAATATCATTTTATTCTTTGGTGATAGAGAACTTCAATACGATACCATAAACTATGTCCGAAAACCTTATAGAGTTATGAGGCAAACGGATAATTGTTTATTTGTGTATAGCTTGAGGTAAATTCAATCAAACATCCAACAGTAACTAATGCGGTTTAAACCAGAAACTATGAAATTCCTCTTGCTAGTTAAATTAAGACTGACCTGCGATCAAGGTCACGTGATCACTAGTGAGACGTAAACTAATACTAAATCCTTAAGAATGAGAGGGGGAAGAGTGGGAAGTACGGGGAAATACCAAAAAATATAAAGGGGTTTTAAAAATCGGATTTGGTATAAACAAGCGCTGTGCAATTTTTAGTTTTGAGCTTTCTCAAGTAAAAACTATCAATCGAGTGTAAGTCCTGAAGAATAATCTTTAAAGCTTTATAAAAACAACACGAGGGATAATGTACAACCACAAAAACTTCTTCAAAAGTTCAACAGAAGAAGATTTATCTGAAGTCCCAATACAACCAAAAGTATTGACTTTAAGCGGGCTTCCTCTTCATGACAAAATAAGTATTAATTCCATCGCTCCGCTTGACTATCATCAATATGAAGAAAAAGACTACTTCAGTTTAAGTATTGATGGTAATCCCATTGAAATCCAATCTTTATCTCGAAAAATTCCCCATACTGCAAGCACCTTAACTCTGGAGTGGTTTACTAAGAATTTCAATGAGACTAATGAATTATTTGTTTCTCCATTTGTAATAGCAATAGTGACGATTATTGGAATTAGAAGTTCTTCTAAAATCGCTAATATTATTCCTGACCCAACTGTCTACGCTTATAGTAATTTTGATTTTACGATTAATGCAATCACTATCTCTGATATTGATGGAGAAAGCTTAATTCTGAGAGCAAAATTAGAACAGGGAGAAGCCTTTCCTACACATAGAAGCTTAATTCCACCCGAGGCAATTTCCCTTATATCTCCATCAGTTCAAGTTTAAATTAACTCAAGCCTATACTCAATACAAAAAGGAAGCTCAAATACATTTTTGTTGGCAAATAGTATAGTTTTATTCATGAAAAAGAGATAATACTATACTAAATACCAGCACTTTCATTAGTGTCAACTATCTATGTAGTAGCTTACAAGGTAATAGATTACGAGTAAGTTGTGATATTTGATAGTCGATGATATTACTTATACGAGTTCCATAAAATTAATTTCAACCCGTGGTCGAATGAGATTATGAATATATCCAATTGGTTGACAATCAGCAGCCTCATTTGCACTTTCTTCTGTCAGTGAGTTAGGACCAAAATGTTCTTCAAAAATTACTTGAGTTTGCTTAAATATAACTTCTAAATTTTTTCTATCTGCAGCACCACGATTGCCAAAATAAGGAAAATGATGAATGAAGTGACCAAATAGCATTTGACAATCTTGGGCATATTTAATTGTATCAATTATGTGAATATGCCAAACTAAATCAATTTCTCGAGATGGGACAAATTGACGATTAGGATATAGGTAAATTAAAGTTAGAAACATTAGATAGCGAGAAATTGCTTGGGTTGTTTTTTCGCGACTCCATCCTAAGCCATTATTATGATTCATTAGTTTATAAGCAATAGGACCTAAGTCGAGTCGCCTTAATTTTTCAGTAAATACTTTCATTTGAGAAGACACAGTTTGCTTGGCAATTAACATAGCTTTTAATTCTAATTACCCTTACATACAGGACAGATTTATGACCTAAGTCTGTGGAAGTATTTGATATTTTTTGATTCGTCATTAATCCTTTTATATCCGGGTTTTTTATAATACAAATATCTATGCACTGAGTATGTAATAAAATTTAAATATCAATAAATGATAAATTTACGTTCTAATCCTATTTAGCTTATTTTGGACTTTATGCGCATGTCATTTATGAGAATTATTAGTATTAATATAAATCACACCACTGGTGTATTATCAAACACATCAAAAGTGTGATAAATCAAGAGACGATTTATTTATCAAAAAGTTAACTTTATAAATTAAATGCTATCAGTTTGATAATGTAAATTATTGAGAGGCTAAGCTATTTTGTACTTTCTGAAAAAGAACCCCTATATCCTAATTTTATTTTCCACTTACACCCCACCAAGCTAAAGCAAAAGGTTGGATTGGCTCGTTATTCTGCTGATTGTATTTGACACGAATTTTATATTTTCCAGTAGCAGGAACCTGACAAAAGATATGTTCGATGTTGTCAACTTTGCTGGTTGAAGCACAGATTTTATTTTTGTTGCTTGATTTTTTGTCTGTAACAAGGTACAAATCTAGATCGTTTAAACCGCGATCACGAAATGTTTCTCCCATATCATACTTCTGATTAATATTCTCATCATTAAGCTCCACTAATCGATTCCAGACTAAAGTAATGGAAACAAAACTATTTTTACGTAGGGGTTGGGAAATTTTATATTCAACATAATTATTCTTCGCGACACTACGATAATCCCAACCTAAAATAGGTACTGTTTCTGCTGGATTCCATTGACCCGCACTAAACTGTTGAAATGCCCGAAATGCATTTAAATGACCGACTCCCATTTGGGAGTTCAAAGGTATATTTTCATTTTTATAAGCATCAGACTCCAGCCAATTTCGATTTTGCTTATCAATCAAAGTTCTTGTCATTCTTAAATGAGAACCATCGCCCTTATCTTTGATTTTTTCTGCTGAGTTGAGCAACACAGCTTTCATTACTTCATGACGACGGGAAGCAAGACTCCAATTATTTCCTTTAGCTCTAAATTGCCGATCGCCAAATTCTTGGAGTAACGCAACAACACCAGTTACATGAGGGGTAGCAAAACTAGTTCCAGTAACTTTTTTGACTTTACCGTCAGGATTGAGCATTTTGATATTAGTCCCTGGTGCGACTACACTTACAGTGCGACGGGTCCCAATGTTGAACTCTTTACCTTCTAATCTTCGATTCATTCCCCGAGTAGGAGTGAGGTTAGAAACATGAACCTTATCAAACATCTCTCTCTGGCGAGAAGAAAAAGCCACATTAACCGCGTTATAATTGTCGGTAGGAATAGGAATTCCTCCTTTTCCTTGATTTCCTGCGACAACATAAAGAACGTTGTGAAATCGAGTCGACCAATCAACACATAAGGTTAGTAAAGCGTTACCATCTAAAACAGCTTCTGGTCTGGGGTCGCGATGTAGTGGTTCCCCAAAACTGAAATTAATTGCCCGGACATCTCCACCATTTTGTAAAGCGATATGCTGTGCTGACAAACATTCATTGGGTTGTCCCATATTTTTTGTGGAACCAATAGCAGAAGAATACAGGCGAGCTTGTGGTGCTACTCCTGGGTAACTTTTATCTTTACTAATCATGATTCCAGCAACGTTGTGAGCATGGGGATCGACGCCACGATTTGATTTTGCCGGTTGGTTACGTTGAAAAACACCCGCGAGGGAAACTGCTCTATTCTTAGATACAGCTTTATCCCAGCCAAACATTCCCGGGCGTCCAATCTCTACTTGACCAATGGAAATTTTATGACCGCTCAAATTGTAGGGAGCTTTGCGTAGCTTTAGTACATCAATTCCACTTCGATTGAGAGAAGTCAAAGCAATTACCGGTATGCTCCATAAAGAAGCTGCTAAACCCCAAAATATCCAGACTTGTCTTTTTAGCATTTGTGTAGCAGACAATTAAGCTAATGATAAAGAAAAACAAACAAAATTAACTGAGATTAATGATTGCCGATTGAGTATCAGGCATTTAAGATATTCATCTTCCCAGTCCCCAGAGGCTAAAGGCTATAACTACGTTACCTATAGCTGCGCTACGTTCCGAACGGATCCGCCGACGCCGCAGGCTCTATGCCGCAAGGCGACACGCAGTGCTATCCCTAGTCGCTAGTATCCAGTCCCCAATTTCCCGACAAATAACTAAATAACTTTTCATTAATGAATTAATTAATCAATGTTTTGTTACAATGCATACAGAAGAGGACGCTTGAATACCCGCTAACCATGACCAATAACTCATCTCAAAAGCCCATTGTAGTTGCTCCATCGATTTTATCAGCGGATTTTAGTCGTCTTGGAGAAGAAATTCGTGCTGTAGATGCAGCAGGAGCAGATTGGATCCACGTCGACGTAATGGATGGTCGTTTTGTACCCAATATTACAATCGGTCCTCTGGTAGTGGAGGCGATTCGTCCAGTCACTCAAAAACCATTAGATGTCCACTTAATGATCGTGGAACCGGAAAAGTATGTTGGAGACTTTGCCAAAGCAGGAGCAGATCATATTTATGTTCATTGCGAGCATAATGCTTCTCCTCACCTACACCGTACTTTGGGACAGATTAAAGAATTGGGTAAAAAAGCAGGAGTTGTTCTCAATCCTGGAACTCCACTTAATTTAATTGAATACAGCTTGGACCTGTGCGATATGGTTTTAATCATGAGCGTCAATCCTGGTTTTGGTGGTCAAAGCTTTATTCCCGGTGTAGTACCAAAAATCCGTCAGTTACGTACTATGTGTGACGAACGCGGACTAGATCCTTGGATAGAAGTAGATGGCGGTTTAAAAGCTAATAATACTTGGCAGGTTTTAGAAGCAGGAGCAAATGCTATTGTGGCTGGTTCCGCTGTATTCAAAGCGGAGGATTACGCTCAAGCAATTGAAGGTATTCGCAATAGTAAACGTCCAGAATTAGCAAAAGCTTCATAATTTGTGTTGATTCACTATTAGCAGCGATAAATACTTAATCAAATTAACTGATCTTGTTGTTCGTAAAGATTATCCCTCTCATAATTCGAGAGGGTTTTTTCTTTTTGCTTCAATTCATTCTTGCCCAATCAGTCCCTTTCCAAATATTGATGCAAAGAATTCCTGCAACTACCGCACCAAGATTCCATTTCACTGCTTTCTTGAGTAAATTTAAACCTCTACTGGATTCTGTAGCTTTTGCTTGACTTTTAATTTTTTGTTTGGCTTGGGATACTTCCCCTAAAAGTCTTTGTTTTAACTTTTCTGGTTCTAGCTCCAAGGAGCGACCTTGGCGTTTGAGCAAATTATCAATTTGTTCTGGTGTAGCCAAATCAATTTGTTTCTTTACTTGTTCGGCACGATTAATCTGTTGTTTTGATAATATATTAATTTGGGTAGAGCTTTGTCTCTGGAGTCTAGCTGCATTAATAACTCCTAAAGGAATGGAGAGTATGTAAACCACTCCCATTACTAAAGCCAACCAAGATAAAACTTTTAATACGGGAAATTCCCAGCGCTTGCGGGAATTCATCTCACCATAAAATACGAATGCTAAACCAATTAAGGGTACTGGAACTCTTTCAACTAATGCACCTATGGTTTGAAACTCCCATGCAGGGTTCATAAAATTTGGTGGCACTAACATTTCTACAACGTCAAACAGTGCCAAGACTAATAAACCATATCCTAAACACCGCAAAATCATTGTTGAACCTTCTTGACTAAAAGCAAAGTCCTGTACTGAAGAAACAAATTTGTCACTATGGGATTTAGTCATCTTTTACACACCAAAAAACAGAAATTTTAATCGTTAATTTTATTACTAATACCAATTTCCTTTGATATTGCTACAGTTCATTTATAAAAGGGAACAAGGAATAGGGAACAGGAAACAGGGGATAAATTTAAATAATTTATGTGTAGCGGTATTTTTTGAAATTGGTATAATTTCAGTAAAATTTGATTCTAAGCTAACGCTCTGACAGGTGAGAGTTCCACTGTTGATACCAAGAAAACCAGGCTTTTTCTAACAATTGATAAGCAAATTCTGGCTTTTGTTCGCCAAGAGGAACTGATAAATGTGCCCACATGCAATGCTTATCTATGCTTGTTCTGCGACCCAATAACCAAGAGATTAAACTTTGTGGTTCCAGAATCGAAAAATACTGATTTTTTTCAAACTGTTCATCAGTAAAGGTAGTAATACCCCCGGAATTCATACAAGTGCTGAGGAAGGCTTCTTGTTTGTCTACTCCAATACCGTAATAACCAATACCTTCTCGCAATCGAACTTCTACAGGAGAAGTAATTCCCAAATATTTTTTGATAAATTTTTCTCCTTTTATGAGTGTTAGATAACGCATTTCAATATCTAAAGATAAATTATTCTGCACATAGCGATAATGCTTTTGTGCAATTATCTCGGGTTGTTTGAGGTTTTTTTCCGATAATTTACCACTCTCAACCTGTTCCCACTGAGGTAAAGATATTTTATTTGGAAAAGCATGGGAAGTCGTAGGTAGCCAAGATTGAACTGGTTGGATGATTGTAATTACCAGGACAATAAGAATGCCAGTAAAATTAATAATTAACAGTAAAATTCGCAGTTTACGCCAGCTAAGCATTACTTTGACGAAGGAGTTACGTCACCATTTTTTGATTTATCTTGTCCCAGGATAAACCAACAAAATAACCCAAATACAGAAACAGCAATGGTCGAAAATAGTAGGGAACCATCGCCATGATGCCAATATTCAAAGGCTTCTTGGTTATCCCCTTTAAGGATTACAACCATTAGAGCAACTCGTGCTGCGTTAACAACAAATCCTATAATGGCAGCAACAATAGGTAAGAATATTTTTGGTAGCCTATTGAGGGGAAATATGATTATAAACAAAATCCCCAAACCCAACATATGAAGAATTTGCTCTGAACCCGAACAACCACTAGCAACTTCTATACTTTGATTTGCAGAAGGTAAATGAATATAAACTCCAGAACGAAGCACATCAAAACCTGTATACCACAGCAAAAAAGCTGATAGTTTTGCAGTTATTGGAGACAGAAAAGTATTAATTAAACTCAAAGGTAATAGTTTTGGTAACCCAAGAATAAACAAGGCAAATAATTCACCAGCATATTGTCTCAAACCTTTAAAACCAGAAGCTAATAAAGCACAAGCAAAAGCATAAACGAATGGAGAAAGGTATAAAAAACCACCAAAGCTAGTCATGGAAGCACTTTTTAATAAAAGTAAAGCAATTAGAGAAAAACCGAAGAAACTGGAGAAAATATCGCTTTCTAGATTCAGGTCATTACGTTTTTCCCAAATCAAAAAACCGATCGCCGTCCAAAATAAAATACTCGTCCCTAGGAGACTGGAATTATTGGATTTCCAAACCAAGTTTAGGTGAATGGCAATCAAACCAATACCTGTCGCAAGTAAGCAGTATTGGAGCAGCTTAAGTTTGGCGATTACCATATCATGCAACTTGATTTTCATAAAAATAACGCAGAGATCCTAAACTCTGTTTCCATTTTCAAACAAAATGGTGAGACCTTGCAGCCTCTAAGTATAATTCCGGTAAAAAATTGCAAATCCGGATATTCACTAGTGATTAAAATCACTTTGTTTAATTGATTTAAATACATGTTTAATCTAATTAGTGGGGAGCGATACCAAAATTTGTAACACTTCAATCGGAACAAAAAAATTACTAACTACTGTCGCAGGAGATTTGATGTTTAACAGGATTTGGCTCTTGAAAGCATACTTTTGCAATCATTATCGCCCATTTTGGCAAGCTTATTTTATGTTTAGAATTTATGAAATAGCTAGGTTAATTAATACAAATGTCTACTATCAGGCTAATAATTATAGTTCTAGATTGCCAAAACTAAAAAACTCCACATAAAGTAAAAAAGAATTAAAGTAGAGAAGAGCAAAAATAAATCTAATTGCAATTCAATTATAGGAATTTTGCAATTCCTTGCAAAGAACAAGATGCAACATCTCAAAACATCTAGGCGTTTTTGAGTAATACTGTTAATCGGAAGTTTTACAGATAAATTAGAAAAATATGGAAGTTAGAGCAAACAATACAAATTTTTTAGAGTGGAAAGGAGATGCTTTAGCCATCGGATTATTTGAAGATGCCACCGAATTAACTGGAGAATTAGCTAGTTTAGATGAAAAATTAGGCGGTATTTTAAAAGAAATAATTACAGAAGAAGAATTTAAAGCTAAAGCAGGTAGTTCTATTTTTATTAGAGTTCCCGGAGCCAGCCCAATTAAAAAATTATTAGTTATTGGTTTGGGAGCGATACAAAACATAACACTAGAAACACTGAGAAAAGCAGCAGCCACAGCCGCACGAAATGCAAAAAAACAAAAGTGTAAAACTTTAGCAATTAGTTTTCCCTATGGCGAACATGATGCTGAAGGTGTCACCCAAGCCCTAGCAGAAGGAGTGCAATTGGCACTTTATCAGGATAATCGCTTTAAGTCAGAACCAGAAACCAAAGAAACACAGGTAGAAGAAATAGATTTATTGGGTTTAGCAGATAATGAAGCTGCTATTATCAAAGCAAATCAAATTTGTTCGGGAGTATTTTTGGCGAGACAACTTGTTGCAGCACCTGCCAATGAATTGACGCCAGTTACAATGGCAGAAATTGCCCAAGAAATTGCCTCAACCCATAACTTAGAGTTAGAAATCCTGGAACAAGAAGATTGTGAAAAATTAGGGATGGGTGCTTTTTTAGGAGTAGCAAAAGCTTCCGATTTACCACCCAAGTTTATCCATCTGACTTACAAGCCCCAAGCAACCCCAAGACAAAAGTTAGCAATTATCGGTAAAGGGTTAACTTTTGACTCTGGTGGATTGAATATTAAAGGTGCGGGTAGCGGCATTGAAACCATGAAAATTGACATGGGTGGTGCGGCTGCTACATTGGGTGCAGCTAAAGCCATTGGTCAACTCAAACCCGATGTAGAGGTTCACTTTATTTCAGCTGCAACTGAGAATATGATTAGCGGTCACGCTATGCACCCCGGTGATATCCTCAAAGCTTCCAATGGTAAAACTATTGAGGTGAACAATACAGATGCAGAAGGTCGTTTGACTCTGGCTGATGCTTTAGTATTTGCGGATAAATTGGGTGTAGATGCAATTGTTGACTTGGCAACATTAACTGGTGCTTGTGTTGTAGCTTTGGGTAATGACATTGCTGGTTTATTTACTCCCAGTGATGACTTAGCCTCGGAACTAGAAAAAGCAGCCCAAGGTGCAGGGGAAAAAATTTGGCGCATGCCGATGGAAGATAAGTATTTTGAAGGTCTCAAATCTGGTATTGCTGACATGAAAAATACTGGACCTCGGGCTGGAGGTTCCATTACTGCAGCCTTATTTCTCAAACAGTTCGTCAAAGATACCGTTGATTGGGCGCATCTTGATATTGCTGGGACTGTTTGGGCAGATAAAGAAAATGGTTACAATAGTCCCGGAGCAACAGGTTTTGGGGTACGAACCCTGGTTCACTGGGTCTTGAGTAAATAAAGCATTAACTACTCCGCTTATACTTTTGTCCTCATTTTGTATAAGCGGAGGAATAAACTTTACCGATGTTCTAGACCGTTAGCATTTGCTTCTTACGAATAAGAATTTAATAATCTGTAACTATTAAATTTGAAATGGTGCGTTATGCAATGCTAATAGCACCTACTTTTGTACCTTATTTAATCCGTATTCTTAGTGTAACCACAGGTGAATCATAGCTTCTAACTTCTGACTCCTGACTCCTAACTCCTGACTCCTGACTTCTGACTCCTAACTCCTGACTCCTGCTGTGCTGACGCCCCACTGCGTTAACGCTCGTTAGAGCGCGGTCTGTCCTGACTCCTCATACATACCTTTACAAATCCTCGTAATAAGCTTGAATTATTTCGTAGAGATCGATATCTTTTTCCAACAAACAAGCATGTCCGCTGTCCGGTAAGATAAAAACTTGGCTGTTGGGAAAAATATCTGCGAGAAGCTCAACCTCAGTTACTGATGGTAGTAAGCGATCGCTAGCACTCCCAATCAACAAAATATGCTGCTGTATTTGAGTCAATTCTTCCATGTCAATAGAAAAATGTCTCAGTAAAGATACGCGCCAATTAACTGTTTGAGAAGGTACAGAGCGAATAACTCTGAGAACATCTTGGCGGTCTGTAGCAGAAATTCTTGTTAAACTCACTAAAAAGGGCAAAAATCCAAGAGCACCAAATGTATACACAGCAGATGGAACTAGGTCTAACATTTGGGATGCCCAATTCAACCAAGGTAAACGATGAAAACTCGAAGCCGGATTAACTAAAATAATTCGACTAAACAAATGGGGAGCTTCCACCAATACTTTCATTGCTAAACAGCCACCAAAGGACTCACCACATAAATACACAGATGTTCGAGGTTGACTTTGCAGTTCTGCTTTCACTAAATCTACCAGGTCGCTAGTTAATTTGTCCCAACCACTTTGGTCGGTAGGCGGAATTGCCAGACAACGAATATCAAAACTATTTTCTAAAGCAGCTGTTTGCGTGCGCAATAATCTTCCACTACCATCCATCCCTGGCAAATAAATAAACAGGGGATATTCTTTTTGAATTACTTTTGGAGTGATAAAGTAGGGTTTAAATTCTTTTTCTGGTAGAGCCATTATTATATATTTGACACCTATTAAATGATGACTTTTAAAACACTAATTAGTCATATAGTAAACATTTTTAAAATAAATTTAGTTAGATACTAAATTCTAAAAAAAATATACTTTAATTACGCCTTTATTCTGACAATTTATTGTTCTATAATCCCCAATAACTGAGGATTGATAAAAGGAGAAATTTTACTTACTCGTTCTGATTTTTATTCTAAGATTGAATGGACAATACAATATGGAAGACCAACAATAATCACAACACAAGAAAAAATTCTCAAAAATACCTCCAACCAACTAGAACAAAGACTTTATTTACTGGAAAATCTCTAGCTTTTGAATAAAACAAATAAGTATTATTTTCTGCTAATAATGTCACTGTAAATGCTAAATTCGCAAAATATCCAGGTGTGGAGCTAATACTACACAAACGCTCAGGTTTCCTAAACAAGCTATTTCTCTTTCTTTCTTCCCTTCGACAATCTTTGCAAATTTCCACAAGGTTATAAGGACACCAATCATTTTCCAGTACTCGGAGAGAGCCAAGTTTTGCGGTAACTATTTCTCCCGAGAGTGAGTATTTACTCCATATCCCAATGAAAAACACAACGAGTCTCTCTTCCTAGGAGCTACATAACACTTGGCAAGTCTAGATCGTCCGCCATAGTGGCTAATCGATACTGAAAGTTTAAACTCCTAAGGAATGAGATTCTTAAAGATAGGGAGCATTTTCCTTGAAAACACACCTACTAATAATCGATAAATATCTAGACGACTATTTAAACTCATGTATTTGCGATTATTTAGACATTAATCAAATTTATCAATCTATCTTTTATTTTAAGTTTTACATTTCTTCAATTTATGAAGGACTCTCTTAAGGTAGAAGTATCTTATCTGCTGCGGAGGGAAAATTTATCCATATAAGAATAATTTGTATTCCCAATAACAATAATTCCTGTTGTTGACTTTCAGGGTTATATCACTATCAATGATTTCTTATTTTTCGGCATAAATTAACTGATTTTATACTTATTACAAAAAGAATAGACTTAATAAATTTGCTAGTATTAAGGAGTTGGTTGAAAATGCAATAGCATTATTATATAATGGCGTGGTTTTATCTGCGTAACTATAGATAGAAAACGGTTTTAATAAGTTGTTTTTTTATTTTGCATGAATCTAGTGGAAAAAACAGAAAAAATATTTGCTCTCACAACACCTTTATATTATGTAAATGGTCTACCTCACATCGGCAGTGCCTACACAACAATGGCAGCAGATGCGATCGCAAGATTTCAGAGATTATTGGGAAATCAAGTTTTATTAGTGACGGGGACAGATGAGCATGGGCAAAAAATTCAACGTACTGCCCAAACAAAAAACTTAGAACCACAGGTTTTTTGCGATCAAGTTTCTGCAGAGTTTTCCTCTTTATGGAAATTACTAAATATTCAATATGACCGCTTTATTCGTACTACCGACTCACGGCATGAGGTAATAGTTAAAGATTTTTTTAAACGTGTTTGGGATAATGGGGATATTTATTTAGGCGAACAAAAGGGTTGGTATTGCGTATCCTGCGAAGAATTTAAAGAAGAAAGAGATTTATTGGAGGGAAAACGTTGCCCCATTCATACTAATAAAGAAGTTGAGTGGCGAGACGAACAGAACTACTTTTTTAAATTATCTAAATATCAAGAAAAACTCGAACATTTATACCAGCATCACCCTGATTTTATCCAGCCGGAAAGTCGTCGCAATGAAGTTCTGAATTTTGTTAAGCAAGGACTACAAGATTTTTCTATATCGCGGGTCAATATGGATTGGGGATTTGAAGTACCAGTCGATCCTAAGCATACCCTTTACGTCTGGTTTGATGCTTTGTTGGGGTATGCAACAGCATTATTAGACCCGGATGAGGAAGCAGGATTAGAAAAGGCTTTGCAAAAATGGTGGCCAATAAAATTGCACTTGCTTGGTAAAGATATTCTGCGTTTTCATGCTGTATATTGGCCAGCAATGTTAATGTCCGCCGGTTTAAACTTGCCGCATAAAGTATTTGCCCACGGTTATTTGACTAAAGATGGTCAAAAAATGGGAAAAACTCTTGGTAATACAGTTGATCCCATAACATTAGTCGAACGTTATGGTAGTGATGCCATTCGTTATTACTTTCTTAAGGAAATTGAATTTGGTAAAGATGGCGATTTTAATGAAGTTAGATTCATTAACGTATTAAATGCAGATTTGGCCAATGATTTAGGAAATCTACTCAACCGCACCTCCAACATGGTGAAAAAGTATTGTGGAGGTAACTTACCACCAATTACTGCGGAAGATATACCTGTGGAAAATCTTTTAAAAGCGATTGGTTTAGATTTGGGTTCTCAAGTCAAAGTTGCTTACCAAGACCTGGCATTTGATCGAGGTTGTGAAGCTGTTTTGGCTCTGGTAAGAGCTTGCAATAAATTTATTGACGAGCATGCACCTTGGTCATTATACAAACAAGGACAACAGGATGCCGTAGAAAAAATCTTGTATGCGGTTTTGGAGTCAGTAAGACTCTCAGCATACCTTTTGTCTCCAATTATCCCAGATACCAGTAATAAAATTTACCAGCAATTAGGTTTTCAGGTAAACTTTAACGACCAAACCCAAACAGCAATTACTACACCTTTTGCCGTTCACTCACAGTGGGGTGTATTAAGCAACAAGCAAAAGTTGGGTAAGCCCCAGCCGGTCTTTAAAAGAATAGAAATACCTAAAAACGATTAAATTTTAATTTATTACTCATCTCTAATTTATCGGGTCTAATTTATCGGGTCCAATCTATCGAGTCCAATCTATCCAGTTCAATTTATCGAGTTTAATTTGTCGGGGCTGAGTTAATTAGCCCTGAAAGATTATCATAAAGCGCTCTTACTTAAGTCTGAAATCTAGATAAAAGTATCTAATACTACATAAATAAAAATGAGGTATGAAAATGATGTTGAATAACCTGGAACACGACTCAATATTCACGCCAGAACAGGTGTTAGAAAATCGCGGTCGAGTTGCAATTTTTATTGACGGTTCCAATTTATTTTATGCCGCCCTCCAATTAGGAATCGAGATTGATTACACTAAATTATTGTGTAGGTTAACTGGTGGCTCTAGATTACTACGCGCTTTTTTTTATACTGGAGTTGACCGAACCAATGAGAAACAACAGGGTTTTTTGTTGTGGATGCGTCGGAATGGTTATCGGGTTATTGCCAAAGATTTAGTTCAATTACCAGATGGCTCGAAAAAAGCTAATTTGGATGTAGAAATTGCAGTTGATATGATGGCATTAGTAGATTCTTATGATACCGCAGTATTAGTTAGTGGTGACGGAGATTTAGCATATGCTGTTAACTCTGTAAGTTACAGAGGTGTGCGTGTAGAGGTCGCAAGTTTGAGGTCTATGACTAGTGATAGTTTAATTAACGTTAGCGATCGCTATATTGACCTGGAAGCAATTAAAGAAGATATTCAAAAAACACCCCGTCAAACCTATCCTTATCGTCAATTATCAGAAATGGGTTTTTTAGATGAAGCTCCAACTATAAGTGACGAACACTTGGAAATCCCAGAATGAAGTGTTATCAACAAAACAGAAAAAAAACCATCTGGGGAATAAGCAAATTTATTTTATTTTCCCTTACCAAGTTATTTAATATCAAAGATTTATGCAAATTATCTTTGAGTTTTTTGCTTTTAATTGGATTATTTGCTTGTAGCGGTCAAACAGAACCAGAAAAAGAACTAGAGAAAACTGAATCGTCAACTCCAGGGGATGAAGAAAGTAAATTAACTTTCTTTGATGTTACTTTGGAACAAGCTGATGATAAGGGTAAACCAATTTGGAAGGTAGACGCAAAGCAAGCGAAATATACCAAAGAAAAGCAAATTGCTGAGGTAGAAAAACCATATGGTGAATTATACCAAGATGGCAAAGTTGTTTACCAAGTAAAAGCCCAAAAAGCTAATATTAAACAGGACGGAAAACAGTTATTTCTTGAAGGGAATATTGTCGCTACCGATCCTAAAACCGGAGCAGTACTCAAAGGTAACGAACTTGAGTGGCGTCCTCAAGAAGATTTATTAATTGTTCGCAAACAGCTCAATGGTATCCACAAACAAGTACGAGTAATAGCTAAAGAAGCCAGAGTTAAAACTCGCGAACAACGTATGGAACTATTTGGTGGGGTAGTAGCTAACTCAACTGAGCCAAAACTGCAATTGCGAACCGAAGAATTAACTTGGAAAATTAACGAAGAAAAACTACTCGGTAAACGTCCGATTCAAATCGATCGCTACAAAAAAAATCGTATTACTGACCGTGGTAGGGGAAATTCTGCTGAAGTCAACTTAAAAACGAAAGTAGTTTCAATCACTAAAAATGGTCAGCTAGAATTACTCGAACCACCGATCCAAGTCGCAAGTGACTACATGAACTGGAACTTAAACTCAGAAGTAGTTGATACCAAAGCTCCAGTCACAGTAGTTCATAACAAAGAAAATATGACAGTAACTGCCGATCGAGGTAAGTTGGAATTGCCGAAAAATACAGTTTATTTAACAGGTAACGTTAATGGTGTGGGACAGCGCAATCAGTCAATTAAGTCCCAAAATATGACTTGGTATCTGGATAAAGAATTAGTTGAAGCACAGGGGAATGTTGTTTATCGTCAAATCGATCCACCCTTAACATTTTCTGGAGATAAAGCATCTGGAAACTTAGAACAACAAAATATTGTGGTTAGTGGTGGTGCTAAACGCAGTCGGGTAATAACGGAGGTTATTCCACAACCAAAGCCGTAATTTTTTGGAGATTGGCGACTGGCGACTGGGGATTGGCGATTGGGTAAATAAATTATTCCGATCTAAACCAATCTTTCAGTGTTGTTCAATCTCTTCATAAATAATTGTCAAAATTCTTATCCCATTACTCATTACCCATTACTAATTACCCATTACCCATTCCCGAATTACCAACCAACTTATCAATAATTTCATTGCGACTAGTTGCACCTAAATCGGGTAAGGAATCTGCACCACCATGGGGAGTAACAGCAGAAGGAACACTAGGTGCTTTTTCTAATTGTTTGACGAGGGCTTGTAATAGTAAATCCTGTCTTTGTCGAAACGATGAAATATAAGGACCCCGGTTAATAATTGCAAACCAAACCAAACCGCGATCGCGAGTTGGCATTACCCCTGCTAAAGCACTGACATCTCGAAGAGTACCGGTTTTCATCGCCGTAGCTTCTGGAAGCTTACGGGAATGCATAGTTCCCCTTCGATCAAAACCCGCAGTGGGGAATAAATCCGCAATTGTCAGGTTTTTTTTCATGGCTATTCGATGTAGAGCCATTAACATGGCAGAAGCTGCACGAGGAGAAACGCGATTTTCTACCCCTAATCCAGAACCGTTAATCAACTGAATTTCTTGCAATGGAACTCTTGCAAGCTTTGCTGCCACTGATTGTACAACTTCTGCTCCCCCAACATAATCTGCCAACATTTGCGCCATGTGGTTGTTACTGAAAACATTCATTTCTTTTACAATACGCCTTAAGGGTAGAGAGCGATGGCGAATTAGTAAAGTTTGTTGAGGGCTTGGCTGTTCTAATAGTTTGACCTTTCCAACAATTATCACTTCAGGCTTGGGAGTACCAGAGGGCATAATCGAATATTGAATAGCTGTCCGACGGGACCAACTTGCATGATGAAGTGAATGCTTGAGTACTTGACCTGCTAACTGCGGATTGCGCTGAAAATTCATCGCAAAATTACCTTTAATTAGCAAGTTTCCTTCAACCCGTTTAATACCCATGTGGTTAAGGGCATTCCCTAAGGTAATTGCTTCTTCCGACACAAATAAAGGATCGCCACCGCCAGTAATAACCAGATCGCCCTTTAGAACCCCATTTTCCACCGCTCCTGTAGCTCCAACCAAAGTTTCAAATTGATAATCCAATCCCAATTTACTTACAGCAGCTAAAGATGTTGCTATTTTTGTCAATGAGGCAGCAGGTAATGGCGTTGTACCTTGGTGATTTGCCATTAACATCGGTCCTGACTGCATCCAAACACCTTGGGAATTTGTCAGATCGTTGGTAATCAGCTTGCGATCAATTAGTTCTTTAAGATATTCCTTTACTGTATTAACCCCCGTTGGATTTGGATCGGTCGCAAGAACTAAGCCAGGGCTACTTTGCCAAGCCAAAACATCTAACGCATCTATTGGCTTGACATCTACTCCAGCCATTTCCAGCCAAAGTGAAAACAGACCTGAACCCAGTAATTCCAGCATTTTTCATTCCTCTTTTTGGAGAAAGCAAGTTTTTCCTGTGCTAATATACAGTCTTTTTTGATCCCACTCAGGATGTAGTAATAATAAAAGGTGTTTACCTTCTACGGAAGAGGTACGGGTAACAATTTTACGCTAACAATTCCGAGCTTAAAGATAATTTTAATAAATAGGACATAAATATCGACACTATATGAAGTTTATATATCAGGACTTACGCAAGTGTCACAATTGGTGGTTGGTGCGTGACGCTATAAGTCTGATTCTTACGTTCAGATATTTTCACAGCGTCACACACCCTACAGGA
>NZ_JASJDK010000020.1 GCF_030065675.1 Mastigocoleus sp. MO_188.B34
AGTAGACTATATACACGTGAAGAAAAAAATAGTTATGTGAGGAAACTTGCTAAAAGCTTAAATAAACCACCTGAGTTATTAAACTTAAAGTTAATTGAAATTCCTACTGCATCTAATGAACTTATTAGTTCCTTAGCAGAAGAAAAAAAAGAAACGATAGAATCAGCAGTAGTTACAATTCCTAAATTACATGCCGATTTTGCTCAAGAAATAGAATCTGCAGTGAGCGATCTGCGACTACCACCACCAGCAGAAATGGTTGATTATGAGGTTACCATTACTCGTGCAAGGGCATTAAATGTTCGAATGATTTATTTAAGCGAACGTGACATTAACCCAGATGCAAAGGTGATGCTAGCAGATGAGATCAAAACAAGATTAGAGTATCCATCTGCGGTAGTCAGTACGAAGAGAATTCCTCGGTTCGTGGGAGATATATCATTTACTAAAAATAAATCTCAACTCACCCAAATCGATATACAAAAATTGGATAATGTCGCTAAAATTCTACAACAACAACCGACTTTACGTTTAGAAGTAAAGACTCACAAACAAATTGACGAATCCGAAGAAATTTTACGCGATCGCTCCCAAGTGATTACCCAATATCTACGTTCGAGATGGCAAATCAAACCTGAGAGAATAATACTCACAAACGGAGAGATTTATCGATTTAATGCGGTACTCAAATTAACAACAAAATCTTCAAATAAAACCTTTACTGTTTAAAATCTGCATTAATATGATTTATCGAGTAATTAACTAAAAAATATTTCCAACAGCAAGGTGGAAGAATTTATGTAGAATCTCAAGTAGGACAAGGTTCTACATTTTCCTTTACTTGGCTAAAAACTAAACCGGAATAATGTAAATTCTAGTAGTAAGCGTATAGTTAGACTGCTATCTTTTCTTAAAAGGGAACGGGGAACAGGGAAGAGGTAAAATATCCCATTATAAAAAAGTAGTATTATATATTCAATAACAATTGCTCCGCAGAATATATTCAAAATCAGTTTGGCGGTGGAATTAGATTAAAAAATCAAATGTTATTATTTGTCTGAATAGATGCCTGACCTAAATCGTCATTGGTGAATCAATATAAATCATTGGTTCTGGCATAGAAAATTTAAGGTCATAAGTTGATAGCTTGAAAGCGATCGCTTGATCAGCCAGTTCAACTAAACGTTTGCGCAATTTGAGAGAATCTTCTCCCGAACTCGTAAGGAAAAAGTTAACTCTAACCCGAGTTTTTAACTGATCTTCGGTGTTAGAAAAATAAATTCTCGTATTACCTTTACTTATACCCCAAAATGTATCTGTACTTTCGATAATTACTCTTTTTACTAAAGCTTGTTCGCTTTCTTTGAGTAACCTAGAAAAATCCAGATAAAACATCGCTACAACTTTTTTACCCCTAGTAATATTTTCGATATGCTTACTAGCCATAATTGAGTTAGGAACGATGATGATTGTGTTTCTAGCAGCGGTGCGAATTTTAGTCGAGCGCAAACCAATTGATTCGACTCGTCCATAAACATCTTCACCATAGGGATTGAAGTTTACCTGAATATACTCTCCTGGTTGATAAGGACGATCCAAAAATAGCTCTAAAGTACCAATTAATCTTTCTAAAGCTTGTCGCGCTCCAAAAGCTACCGCAACACCCCCAATACCGATACTAGTTAAAATTGCAGTTAGGTTAAGTTGTAAACCTGAAGCAAAAATAATGACAGCAAGTAAGATAATTATGACATTAGTTAGAGTTTCAAATACTAAAGCTACTTCGTTAACTTCTCCACCTAAACGTTGAACAAGATCGATCGCATGAAGGCGAATTGCACGTTGAGTCAATCGTGAAGCAAACCAGGCGATACTAATAGCTAAAGCCAAATATATAAAAAAGCCCAATAATTGATAAATTAATTGATATTTCCACAGTATATTCAAACAAAGAGCAATAAAAACTAGAGTTCCAATATTAATAAGAGAGTTTTTGACTGGTTTAATAGATTCAGCATTAAAACCTTTGATATCTAAGCGAAAGAACCGCACCACAAACTTCATTATCCAGCAGAAGAACAAAGGCAAAAATCTCCCAAATATGGGTGCTATAAAAACACCAAACAGAAATAGTCCAAATCTCCAAAATAATTCTAGGAAAAAGTTTTGCGTCTCCTCATTCAGTTGTAGAAATTCAAAATTGAATCCTGGCATAATTTGCTTTGCTATTTTATGATTTAGATATTCATGGGTTGGGTAATATCGAGGGTTTGTTCTTCAAAATAGCAATTTACTCCATAGTTCTGTAGTCGTTCGATAATATTTTCTCTAGCAATCTCGAGTAAATTCTTCCGTAACTCCATCGAGTTTTCAGCTGCTCCGAGAATATAAAAAATAAGTTTAGCCTGGACATAACCCTGACCTGAAGCATCGGTTAAATCTTCAAAAGCAATTTGTGTTAAGGTGCGATCGATTCCTAAGATATCTTGAGTGCTTTCTAGTATTGATTGGTGAGTTAGGGCTTTTTCCTCATCAGACATCGTCTTAAAAAAGTTTAACTTCACCACAGAAATTACTCTTCTTGCCCTGGTCATATTTTCGATTTTAATTTGAGCAAGTTCGCTGTTGGGAATCACAGCTAAAGTGTTTTTACCTGATAATCGAACTTTGGTAGAACGCCAACCAATTGATTCCACTCTCCCGATAGTGCTATCGGGTAAATGTATATAGTCGTCAACCACAAAAGGACGATCAATAATCAGGACAAGACTCCAAAGTATTTGTTCGATAATTTTTTGGGATGCAAAGGCGATCGCTACACCTCCAAGTCCTAAACTGGCGATGAGACCGAGCAGGTTAATTCGATGTATTTGTGCAAACACAAAGATAACACTTAAGATTATTGATGAATTACAGAGAAATCTGCCAAGAACAATTAACTCACTGTTTATTTTATCTTGGTTTTCTAACGTGACTCCCAACAAATAATTATCAAATAGTTCTTTAATTAGAGTAAACCCAAGAAAAATAACATTTAAGGCGATAAGTAAGCTAATGGGGAATTCAAAAAAATGTAACCATTCAGGAGCAGGGAGAATCAGAATAACTATGTCAGCGAGACTAATAATAGTAATACAGCTTAGCCATGTCTGATGAGGCAGAATTACGTTCTGATAAATGTTTTGGGTTTCAATCGAGAATAAACTAACATTTAGCGAACCAATTGCTTTGGGTAGTTGTGAATAAGATAAACTTACTACAAGGACAAAAGTCAATAAAGTAATTATACCCGTTATTAAAGTCATGCTTACCTGAAGTATATCTGGTAAATTAGTAACAAACCCGGGGGGTATACAGCGAGTGAAAATTTCAAATACTTCTAAGTAATAATTCATACTAAGCTAGCTCTAATGAAAGAAATTAACCATTGAAGAGTAAGAGGATGTTTTAAAAGTATACTTTGTTACAAGTATTCACGGTTGAGATCCCCCAACCCCCTTAAAAAGGGATTTAGGGGGATCCAAGATATATTAAGTAAATAATATGACTTTTGAAACATCCTCTAAGAGGGGAAGAGGGAGCAGATTTTAATTATCCTCTTTTTCTCTATTCGATATTGGTGTTCTCTACTGCTTGGAATTTCTTCCCTTAGCTTAATTCTGTCAAGTTCAATCTTGTAATTAGAATCATATGCAGCAAAATGTTCGTTCTAAAGAGTAAAATACAGTGCCTAGTACATAATGAAGGGTGCACCAAAAGCTAAAACAACTGTCACTAGTGGCGACAGTTAAACATCTTTTATATCTGGCAAATACTGAAAATCCTCAGTCTAAAGACGTGAGGAGTAAAAAGTAATCTCTCAGGCTCATACTTTGCTGTTACTCCCTTATATAGTAAGGCTTGAAGCCTCACTACGAATAAAATTCTAGGAAGAAATTAAATATACAAAGATATTCAATCTAAATACCGATTCACTCTATTTTTGCAAGATATCGGAACGTACAATTCATGACAGCCCAAGTATAAAATCTGAGATTAGTATTTAACCCTGTTTTTTAACTACTGGGTTACCATCAACATCAACTTCCAATTCTTCACGACGAAGTTTTTCTTTTGCTTCTACTGTATCATGCTCAACTTCTTTACGAACTTTAACTTCTTCACGAACAAAAGCTTGTTTTTGTATATCCGCTGACTCTTCATAAACTTCCATGCGAGCAACTTTTCCACCGGAAAAGTCAGTAGCGCCAGGAGATACTTGACCTAGATTTGTGGGGTTACTTCGCTCAACCACAATTCTCTCTTTTTCAACGGGAACAGAAACACTCGCAGTTTCTGTTTCTACGCGTTTACCTACTGATAACTCACCAGCCTTAGCCCGCTCTTTATCTGCGACCAGACGTTCTTCATACAGCTTTATATTTTCAGTTTCTTGAACTCCAGTATATTCAGAACTAGCAACTGGTGTAACCGCTTCTGGCGATGAAGAACCTTGTGATGGTGTATTGTAAATTCCAAATTCTTCAACACCACATTCCTGCATATATGTTTCAGCTCTGATAACTTCTTTCGCAGTTCCAGTCACCATCACTAAAAAGCTACCACTAGCGACCCGATCGCCATAGATTTTTGCTTTTTCCTCAGGGATACCTAAACCGATCAAAGTACCAACCAAACCACCTGCTGCTGCACCAATAGCACCACCTGCTAGAGTCGTCGCGATTGCAGTTGCTTCAGCTCCGGCTAAAAGAATAGGACCAACACCAGGAATAGCTAACGTTCCTAAACCTACTAATAAACCAGCGATCCCGCCTAAAGCTCCGCCAGTCAGAGCTCCAGCAGCAGCACCATCATCAGCTTTATTACCAATCTCTTGAGTAGTTTCGGTTCCAACTATTTCATCAGCGTCCCGCGCTACCACGGAAACTCTATTCATGTCAAAGCCAGCATCTTTTAATTTGCGAACTGCTTTCTCTGCTTCTTCACGACTGTAAAATAAACCAACAGCGCGTTTATATTCGCTATTATATGCGGTAGTCATCTATTAAACTCCAAAATAAAGACAATAAGAATTTTCTACTCCAACAAAAAAGTGTTTTTCAGGCTTCTTATTGGGAAATTTTTTTTACCTATATTTGCATCATCTCAAGTTGCCAGAAAAAAAGAGTCTATCTTTTGAGTAATTTATGAGTTGTTCAAAAGACATAAATTTTTTCCCTCAACTCAGACTTTAGGCTCTTAAGATTAGTTAATTAAAATAACAAACAGAACTTTTATATATCTCCAATTCCTCTTAAGACCTATTTCAAGCTACAAATCTTATGTCATTATGTAACAATCAATAACCTGAAAAAGCACTATATGACCTGTATATAGCTATCTTCTAGAATTCCAATTTCAAAGAGACAAATTATTTATAACTGAAGATTGATACAGTTCCTAACTGAAGAGTGATGTAGTTTGAGCAAAAGTTAGTCAATATAGGAAGTATTACAAGACATTCAAAAATTGCTTATTTAAGCCATCTCTATTTAATGGTTTGATATATTCTTCATACTTTTTTCCCGATAAGAAGTTTCTTTGTCTTTACAAGTTATAGCAGTCGAATCTTATGCAATCGAAACATTTGACCTTAGGAAAATTTCTACCTTTGTCACTATTTATGCTTCTCATTCCTCTTGCATCGTGTCAAATTAAGCAAGAAGAGGCAGGTCGCTTACCTGATGTTGATATAACACCCGGGAAACTGCCAGAATATGACGTTGAAGGACCAGATGTGAAAGTTGGAGTGACAAAACGTACTGTTACAGTACCGAAAGTCATTGTAATACAAGAACAAGAAACTGTTGAAGTTCCTTACATTGATGTTGATTTACCCGGAGCAAGCCGAAGAGAGCGAACTATAACAACTGAAGTTGAAGTCCCCTCTGCTGGTTACGATCTAGAAGTTCAAAGTGTATATGCACTAAACAACGAGCTTTGGGTAGTTTCTCGACTTGAAGAAGAGAATCCAAATGCTCCAAAAGCAACTGTGCGCGTTTCTGATAATATTGTAATCAATGCTCCAGACATACCAGTGCGTCACTATATTATTGGCAAACGTCCTCAAGGTAATTTCAACGAACAGTATACATTTATTGATAGTCGTCAGCAGATTGCTTCTCAATTAGATTCTGGACGACAGTTATATCAACAACAAGCTACTAGCTAAGAAAAGTTACGCTCTAATATACTAGTGCTTTGTCCCCTTAATTTTGACAGGTTTGTAATTGTGCTTTGGCGGATAAAACATATATTAAATAGAGCTAAAGCCCAACTACAGACCAAAAAATTACCTGTCAAAATCTCTACGTTCAAGTACTAGAGTGAATTATTTATCTAGGATAGGAAAAGTGGATTATATTTATTATTTTACTGATTAAACTACATGCATGAATCTTTAGACATAAGACTGTAGAATTAATTTTTTTACCGAATAAAGCATAATTTTTAACTAAAGATTGATTTAATTATTAATATTGATTTGGTATAAATATTTTTAGTAGATAATATTTAATTAATTGGAGACTTGTTGTGATAAATAATAGTAAAAATGAGAATCATATTTCAATATTTAAAAAGTATGTGCTATCCATCTTTTCTTGTTTATTCATGCTAACCTTTGTTTGGTCTGGCGTATTTACAAACATTAACTCTATTGCTGCAAATGCTCAAGGGTTATATGTACAGACTAGTCCAAATTTTATTGCCTTTGATTATAATGAAAATAATCTTAAACAAAAGGCAAAAGGTAATTTTGATAAAGTTTTAGGTGCTGGAAGCAGCGATAAACTGGAAGGTAATGTAGAGCAAGCTGTAGGTAACACTCAACAGAATTTAGGAAAAGTAACCGGGCAATCAAAAGGTTTAGCAAAGCAAGTTGAAGGAAGAGCCAAACAAGACATTGGTAGAACAAAAGACGCTGCACAAGATTTGGCTTCTGATATCGAAAATAAAACAGATAATGCTGTAGACAGTATCCGAGATTTTTTTCAATAACTAAACTAAATTATTGAGCAATTTATCCTCTGATATCATGATTTGCGTATTGCCGGAATACAGCTGGTAATATGCTTTTTAGCGTTTTGCTCAGATTCAAATTATTTATACCTGATTACTTACTTAATTTACCCTAATAATCATTATTCATGTTGGTAAAAATGCCGATTACTTTTGCTTTATCAGGATTCTTAGCTGTTATTTTGGCATTAATACATTTATTTTGTGGTAAGTTACGTTTTGTTGATATACCTCGTAGCCGCTGGCTTAGTGGTGCTGGAGGTGTTTCTGTAGCCTATGTTTTTATACATTTATTACCAGAGCTAAGCGAATATCAATTCTTATTAAGAAAATCGCAAACGGGGATAATTTTTTATATAGAAAACCATGTTTACCTGATAGCTTTAATTGGTTTGGGAATATTCTATTGGTTAGAACGCTTAGCAATTGTATCCTGTCAGCGGCAACAAAAAGTAGGAAAAGGCAAGGTTACAACTGTAGAAATTTTTTGGTTGAATATAGTTTCTTTTGCGATTTATAATAGTTTAATTGGCTATTTACTACTACATAGAGAACAAACAGATATTGCCAATTTAATTTCATTTACATCAGCCATGGCGCTACATTTCATTGTTAATGACCACGGCTTAAGGCAAAATCATAAAAGTATTTACGACCGTTTCGGTAAGTGGATATTAGCTTTCTCAATTATTCTTGGCTGGGTTATTGGTAGCGCGACCAAAATCACTGAAGCTGCGATCGCTGTATTATTCTCTTTCTTAGCAGGTGGAATTATTCTTAACGTTTTGAAAGAAGAATTACCAGAGGAAAGAGAAAGTCGTTTTTGGGCTTTTGCTTTAGGTGCTTGTATTTACGCTATTTTATCTAATACTCAAACAATAATAGAATTTTACCGGTAAATTAATTAACTTTAAGTTAATCTATCCTGCTATTATAGTGAAGCGATTATTGTTGAACCTCAGATATATGAGAATCAACTATTATCTGTGGGCGATGATTTTTCTTGGAGTATAATGCTAATATCTCCATTAGTTTCTAAACGCGCTATTTTTACTAAATAGTAATCGTCAATTTTTGCTTGTAGGCGCAATGAAGAACGTAAATCTTCATAGGTTATGTTACCTGCTCTCATACCTTGACGATTAATTTTACCGTCACGAATTAATATAATAGATTTTCCCTTGATTAACCTTTCAAACCTTTTTGCATGAAAAGCAATAGTTGCAAATATCCAGTGTATTCCCATTAAAACTACCCCTGCTCCTAAAGTCGGGAAAAAGGGAGCAGAACCATTAATTGCGCGACTTAATGTTGCACCAAAAATAATACTTAAAGTAACATCAAATATTGCATGTTTCCCTAAAAAACGTTTGTCTCCTCCTAATCTTACTATTCCTAATGTAACAATATAAACAACACCTGCCCTTATCCCCATTTGCCACAGGCTTAGTTTTTCAGCATGTAATCCTAGTAACTGATTTATTAAATTTCCAATTATGTTAATTATCATAGATTTTTAGTTTCATACCACATCATCAATTACCATTTCACCCTTTAAGCTGTTATTTTGTAGTCGGTGTGCATGGAGGATTTCTGGGATAAATAAAATATAATTAACTTTATTTCCTCTATATTCTCTTTCATCTCGTCACTATAAATAAGTCAACTAATTATTCAGTTTATTTACTGCAAAAATAACGAAAAAATTAATGTTAAATGAAGATATTTTTCTGCTAGATTAGATATTTATATTTTTTATATTAAATTTTATTTTCTCTTAGATTTAACGCAATCATGACTCTATCTAAAGAAATAATTATGATTAAATTTACACTTTCTTTAGATAAAATATATTTTTGTCTGTAGATTGATGATAATTAACTTGAATTTTAGGTATAAATAATATAGTGAAATTAATTAAGCTAATATATTACCTTCATGTTATTAGCTTATTTCAGATTTTAATTGATTTACTAGGTGTTTTATATGGAAACTAAACAAGAATATCAACAAAAAATGGAAGCACAACTTCAAAACTTGCAGACAAAAATTGATGAATTGAAAGTCAAAGCTTCTTTAGCTAAGGCTGATGCAAAAGATGCCTATGACGAACAAATTTCAATCCTAAACACTAAGCAACACGAAGCTAAATTAAAGTTTCAAGAGATTCAGAAATCTAGCGAAGATGCTTGGGAAGATATGAAGTCTGGTATGGAAAATGCTTGGAATGACTTGCAAACATCTTTTAATAAGGCTACTGCTAATTTCAAGTAATTTATAAAAAGATAGAAGTTTTATTATTTTTGCTGTTTATTCACAGCTTGATTACTTAATTACACGGAGGAGAAGAATGGAGAACATTCATAAATTTTTTGCAAATATTCGCCCTTTACGATTTCTAGTCGCGGTTTTTACTTGTCTTACCCTATTATTTAGTAGCGCTTATCCTGCATTTGCAATTGGAAGTTATAAAAGTAGTCCTTCAGAAGGCGAAACTAGTCTCAATCAAATTCAAAAAGAAACCGATAAAGTCGCTAGCTCAAAAGCTGGAAATCCCGATTTAGAAGAGTCTCAGGCTAAAACAAAAAAAGGATTGAATTCGGTTCAAGGTAGTGCTGATAAAAATAAAATGAAGCGTCCATCTAACTCTCAGAGTGCAACTACCGTTCAAGATAAAGTAGAAGGGTTTTTGGAAAACGTTACCGGCAATTCATAAATAGCTTTTTCTTTACTTTTCTGAAAAAATAGTTTTTTTAGGTTCCGCTCTCATCAAGTAACTTTATTATCGTTCGAAAATAATGTTTGTTTGTTGAGAGTAGCTTTTAAACTTAATATTTTGTCTGACAATCTTTTGTTTTAAGATTTGATTAATCCTTAAGTATAAGCCATGTAGTTAGCTTACGCTTAAGGATTTTAAGTATTATTAATAGCAAGTAATTATTCTTTTTGTAAAAATTTTTCTCAAAATAATTAATACTAAATTCACTATAATGTTATGGCAATGAATCTGAATAATAATTAATAATTATAAGTGAATGAATGCAAAATAAAACTCTATCTATAGATTCTAACTTATGATTGATTTTTGGGAGTGAAGGATATGTTGAAATATTAATAGATGAATGAGACGAAATGTAAAGAGTCAATTATGCGAAGTATTAATATTGGTTTAACCGAAGAACAACGTCAAGGAGTGATTAATTTATTAAATCACGATTTGGCAGATGCTTATGTGTTACTGGTGAAGACCAAAAAATATCATTGGGATGTAGTTGGACCCCAATTCCGCACCCTACACGAAATGTGGGGAGAGCAATACGAAACTCTAACTGAGAATATAGATTCTATAGCGGAGCGAGTTAGGGCTTTGGGTGGATATCCCATAGGTACAATGCAGGGATTTTTAGAAATTACAACTTTGAAAGAAAATCCCGAGAATCTTCCCTTAGCAACCCAGATGGTAGAGAGTTTAGTAGAAGATCACGAGCAGATTATTCGTAATCTCCGCGAACATATTGATAATTGCTCAGAAGATTTTCATGATGAGGGGACTGCTGACTTCTTGACTGGGTTGATGGAAGGTCATGAAGAAATGGCTTGGATGCTGCGCTCCTTTATTGAGGGAGAGTCTATCAGTTCAGACGAGCAAAAACTACAATCCCGTCAAAAAGTTGCAGCAGGTGTATAGAAGTTAGTTGAATTTGATGGGAGTAATAGAATTACTCCCTAATGTAGCTGAATTTTGCAAAGATACTAAATTATCGACTGCAACAAAATAACAAAATTAGTAGAATTTAGAGGGGTTTCGATGCCTGATTATAAAGCAGAACGTACAATCTCAGGAGTTTTTAAGCAGGAAAGTCAAATAAACGACGTAATTCGACGCTTGCTAGATAGAGGTGTACCTCGGGACTATTTATCGGTAATGGGTAATAATTTTCAGTCCCAAACGAGGATTTCAGGTTTTATTTCTAAAAAAGATGTAATTCTTGGTGGATTGCGAACCGGAGCAGTTTTCGGCTCTTTGTTTGGTTCCTTGTTAGGTCTACTCAGTGGTGTCGGTGTTTTGTTTATTCCTTTTGTTGGATCTGTAGTTGCAGCAGGTCCAATCGGAGGAGCATTACTTGGTGCTGCTAGTGGTGCTTTGGCTGGTAGTACAGGTGCAGGTTTAGCATCAGTACTCATTACCTTAGGAATGTCTGAAGATAAAGCTGCTATTTATGAAACTCGTCTTAAGGCTGGTGAATTCATCATTATGGCTGAAGTCCCAGGGGATCGAACGGGCGAGTTTCAATTATTAATGGAAAGTGCTGGTGGTGAAGAGGTTCATGTCATTGAAAAGACATTACCTCGTCCTTGTCCCGGTCGTTGTAAAGGTCCTCAAGATTTAGCACCAGAGGTTCGCTCTCATCTATCCGAAGCAGCACAAGAAACGTTTATCGAACACTACAATTCAGTTTTTGATGAGACTAACGACGAGACAAAAGCTGAAGAAGCAGCTTGGGCGCAAATTTATCAGCAATATGAAGAAGACGAAAATGGTGTCTGGTCTAAGGCTAAAGTGACAGTCTAAGGAAATGAAAGCCAGTAATGTAAAAATGTTCCATTAAGGAGAACACCCAAATTTTGAAAAACACACTATGGTGGGAGCATATCGCTCCCGTTATGGGTGACGGTAGATAAGATGTTCTCCTCAATAAAATCTCTACAAAAAATCAATACTGTTAACCAAACAGACATAATAGTATTTTTGGCGTTGCATATTTAAGGGATGATAACCAAATTTATATAAAGTGAAACTATTGATAAATAAGGAGAAATTGTTTTGCATATATTTAAATCATCCCGTATTGATGCAACACCATAATATCTAATACTATGAATACTGTAAATATACAAATAAACTCTCCTGGTTTTAGTCCCATTAACTACAACAAAGACACTTTAAGAACTTATTTACTTGAAATTGGTAGAGAACCTTTATTAACTCCTAAACAAGAAGTATTTTATGCCCAGCGAGTGCAAAAAATGAGGAATTTGCTAAATTTAAAACAAGATTTAGTAAATAAATCTCAACAGCAGCCAACACCAGAAAAATGGGCATCAGAGGCTAATATTACTGTTCCCGAATTACAGCGAATCTTGTATAGGGGAAAAGATGCGAAGGAAAAGATGGTTCGGTCAAATTTAAAATTAGTAGTATCAATAGCCAAGAAATATCAATATCATAATTTAGATTTAATTGACTTAATTCAAGAAGGAAGTTTAGGTTTACAACGTGCTGTAGAAAAGTACGACCCCTCTAAAGGTTTCAAATTTTCGACTTATGCTTATTGGTGGATTAAGCAAGGAATTACCCGTGCGATTGAATATCAAAGTCGAACTATTCGGCTTCCCAGCCATGTTTGTCAAAAGTTGAAAAAGATTAAGAAAGTACAAACAGAACTGACACAAAAATTAGGTCGTGCTCCTACGATTGCAGATATAGCTGGCTACATTTCTGTTTCAACAGAAAACTTACAAAAATATCTACAAATTGCTCGTAAACCAGTTTCTTTAGAACTGAGATTTGGAGAAACACAAGATACAGAATTACAAGACTTGCTTGAAGATCCAAATTCTTCTTTAGAAAAGAAAACTAATGAAAATTCTGTGCGGGAAATTTTACAAGCGATGATTTCTGATTTGAATCCCCAGCAACAGGAAGTGATATCCCTACATTTTGGGTTACAAGATAGTCATGAGTTATCGTTAAGAGAAGTTGCCAGGCGCATGGATATTTCTTACACCAGAGTACGCCAAATAGAGCGTCAGGCATTTTCACATTTGCGGCGAAAAACAAAAGGTATGAAGGAATTTTTTCTACATAACTAGTCCAAAGAAGAAGGAAATAATAAGCGGTGAGTAATGAGTAATAGGTAATGAGTAATGTTAGCGTAGCTAGCGTCAGCGTACCGGATCCGTTGGTAGCGCAGCTGGAGGCAAAGACGCACCTTACGGTGAACGCCGTCGCCGCAGGCTCTAGGTATTGCGGGGCGCGACCTAGCGTAAGCGTACTGTAAGTATTGCGCACAGTAATGAGTAATAAATAATCTATTAAAGATGAAGTATAAAAAAAAACAAATAAAAAAATGATTAAGTCTTGGATGATAATTGGGTCTGTAACCTTTGTGGTTGCTCTGGGGTCTAATATCCTCAGACCTAAAGACATTAAATGGTTTAAGCGCTTACGTCGTCCTTCTTGGCTAACTTTTGAAAATGTAATTCCAATTATTTGGACAGTAATTTTTATATGTGGGGCTTGGTCTGCTTATATTGTTTGGGAGAAAAATCCAGGTACCTATCAAACCTGGTTTTTGATGGGACTTTACTTGTTATTGGAAGTATTAATTGTAGCTTACTCACCCGCAACCCTGTGGTCGCGAAATCTTAAGGTAGGAACTTTTGTTGGTGCAGCTGGTTCAGCTTTGGGATTCATTGTTACCTTGATTGTTTTACCAATTTCAGCATGGGCTGCTGTATTACTATTGCCTTATCTGATTTGGAGCCCAATTGGTACTTATACGACCTGGGTAATGCATCGTTTAAATACAGTTTAAATACAATTGATGGGGAATTCAACACGAACCATTAAAAAACTATATCTAATGTTATATACGCTTTAATCTCCAGACAGAATTAAGTTTTGGATTTTTTGGTTATCATCTGCATAGGTCTTTAATTTAATAACTTTAATTTAATAACTTCTGGTCTGAGTAAAAAATTATGAATGCAGAATTATCAACTGCTTGGGAAAGAGTGCAAGCAATGATAAATGGTTTCATTACTTTGTTACCAAGTATTGTTTTAGCATTAATTCTTTTTACAATTATTTTCTTTTTAGCTAGAGCGATTAAGAGACTGGTTAGAAGATTAACTCGTAATCGCCGGAATGCACGTAATTTGGGACTCGTTTTAGGAAGACTAGCTCAAGGAGCTATAGTTTTAATAGGCTTATTTCTCTCCCTAACAATTGTTATTCCTTCTTTAAAAGTAGGGGATTTGGTACAACTTTTGGGAATTAGTGGGGTTGCGATCGGTTTTGCTTTCCGAGATATTTTGCAAAACTTTTTGGCTGGAATTTTAATCTTACTGAATGAAGCTTTTGAAATTGGCGACCAAGTAGTATTTAAAGGTTTTGAAGGTACTGTAGAAAATATTGAAACTAGAGCAACTACAATTAAAACCTATGATGGTCGTCGAATAGTCATTCCCAACGCAGAGCTTTTTACTAACTCAGTAACTGTAAATACAGCTTTTGAACATCGCCGAATACAATATGATGTTGGAATTGGATATGGAGACGATATCGATTTAGCAAAACAGTTAATTTTAGAGGCTATAAATGAAACAGAAGGCGTTCTTAAAAATCCATCACCAGATGCAATTGTAGTAGATTTAGCAGATAGTACTGTAAAAATTCGCGCTCGTTGGTGGATCGCGCCACCTCGTAGGGCTGAAGTTTTAGATTTTCGAGATAAGGTTCTAGCTGCAATAAAAAATAAGCTTACTGAGTCGGGTATTGATTTACCATTTCCCACGCAACAAATATTGTTTCACGATCAAACAGAAGAGACTGACGGAGATAGATTGCTTCAGAGAGAGGGATGGCCCGCAGGTAATGGAAAAACTCCTAAATCTCATACTATCAGCAGCTATCTCCAAAAAATTGCCCAAATTAAGCAAGTGAAAGACAAAAATCATCATAGTACGTGATGCAAGATAGTGTGTAATGGAAAAAATTCACATTTTCCAATCGTTTTGGGAATACTATATCTAGAAATGTGTTCCCTATTCCCGTTTCCTAGCTTAATCCGACTTGATTTCCACTTCAAGTCCGGGTAATCCTTCAATCTTTTCTGTCAATTCTTCTGCAGGTATAAGTGGGACAAAAACATTTAAACCTTTAGGGACACAGACCACTTCAATAGGAGTTTCACCAATCAATTCTCCATCTAAAACCACCTTTTGTGGAGGTTCGGTAGTGACTTTGACTTGCTTCACCCGTAAATAACCTATATCATCTCTTGTCACTGCATCACCGCGAAGACCGGTTTGCAGCAAATGATAAGAAGCAGCGATCGCACTAGTCCAGCTATTTGAAGTAACTATAGTTATATCTAGAAACCCATCATCGCAAATAATTCCTGCTGGACCCTGAGCTAAAACAGAAGTCGCCGGAGCAACATTTGCTACAGTTATTGCAGTTGCAGTAGTGCGAATAATTTTTTCCTCTGTTTCAATTTCAACTTCAAAACTATCTATATCATTTAGCTGTTTAATCCCAGAAAGTAGATAAGCCAGAGCACCCCATTTACTTTTAGTTTCTCGAGAAGCTCCTTCCACTGTTTCTGCTTCAAAACCAACTCCAGCAAGTAATAGCATGGGTTTATTATTACACTTGGCAACATCTAATCTGCGCAATTTGCCATTAATAATAGTTTGACAAGCTTTATCAATTATATCGGGAAGACCTAAAGCTGAAGCAAAAGCATTCGCAGTTCCTCGTGGTATTACACCCAAGGGAATATCAGTTTGTATTAGGGCTTTAGCTACTGCTGAAAGGGTACCATCACCACCAGCAGCGATGACTATTTCTGCACCATTTTTAACAACTTCTTGGGCTATTTTGTCGGTTCTTAAGTCTTTTTTAGTAAATTTAATATCTAAATCAAATGTAGGTGACAGTAAATCGCGTATTGTATTTAAATCTTGTTCGGAATCACCTTGACCTGCTGCAGGATTAAAAATTAAACTAGCTTTACGAGTCCTCATAGATATCTACGTTTTCCCAAAAGGTTTGTAATTTATATTGTCTATTCTGTCATTTTTATGATTTTCACTACTTCTTTCCCTACTTATTTATTTTTACTATTTCTCAGTAGTTTGGGGTTATCTCAATAACTAATATTTACCTCATAAGAGAGCAACTATAAATAAAATTTAATATAGTTAAATTGATAAATTTAATCTTTAACGGCAAATTATATTATGAATTATATCTAATTTTTTATAATGGCAATGCATACCTCTAAATTTCTTAATATACTAGTGATAAATAATAGGTATTAGCTTTATCAAGAATGCTATGAATAGCAAATAACATTAAATAAGTCTAGGAATTAGACATTACCTAGACTACTAATTTAACCCAATAAAAATGCAAATCAATCAATTGCTTTTTTTATCTGTTCTTTGGCATTTTCAACAGTATGTTGTGCTTTTGCTTCTGCTTGTTTAGCTTTACCTTCAGCTTTATCCTCAGGATTTCCAGTAATCTCGCCCATAACTTCTTGAGCTTTACCTTCAATGTTTTTTGCAGTTGCTTTAATTCTATCTTCTGTGCTCATGTGTATTGACCTCTCTAAAATGAAAATCTCATAAATCACATTAATAAATTAGCAATAATACATATACTTTCACTTCGGACAAAGGGTGGAATAATTGTAATATTAAATTCAGTATTTGGTTATATATTTTTAAGATTTAACTATGTCTTTCGATTGATTGTATTTATATCAATTGAATCTCATGCTTTTAATATCAAGACAGACCGCGCCTAGAGGCTAGAGGCTATACCGACGCCGAAGGCTCTAACTACGTTACCTATCGCTGCGCTACGTTCCGAACATCTGCCGACGCCGCAGGCTCTGACTAACGTCACAAGATGCGGATCCGGCGAACAAAAGCCAAAACACAGCTAAAGCTGAATAACAAAAAATGTGCAATTTTCACTCGCCATACAGGTTGTGACCATTTTTTGAATTGTTTTGACCGTCAGGAATGGCAATAGAAAATTTTATTTTTTGTAAGTACCTAACACTTGAACTTTCAATTTGACTCATGTAAAACTTTTAATACCTGGTGAATTGTATAACATAAACCAAACAATTAAATTTTTGTTAAGCTTTTAGGGTTTGTGTGTATAATGTGGAAGTAACGCTATTCAATATATCTTATATCAACTTCAACAATATTCACCTCTAAGAATCCTACCAGAGCTGCATGTTGTTAACTTGATAACGATAACCACGAGCCAATTCATCCGGACTAAACGCTATTAACCGCTGGAGAAGTGCCTCGTCTGCTATATCGTGAAGACCACAGCAGATGAAAATAATAAGGGGTAAACGATGAAATCAGATATTTCATTCTCCAAAGCACAACAGTCGGTTCGCTCACGACCTTTAATTCTGGCAGTTGAGGATCACGAGGATAACCTATTAATAATTAATTATGTTGTTGATTCTCTTGAATGTGAGTTTATGGGCGAGTTCAATGGTGAAAGAGTTCTCAAAATAGCCAAAAAGTATCAACCAAACTTGATATTGTTAGATATAATGCTACCTGACATCAGTGGCATTGATATCTTTCGAGAGCTTCAACAAGATCCGCTTACAAGTTCCATCCCTGTTATAGCTGTTACAGCTTTAGCTATGTCAGAGGAGCAACAAATGATTTCAGAAGCTGGTTTTCAGGCTTGTGTTACTAAACCTTATTTGTTAGAAGACTTAGAAAATATTATTCGCCACCATGTTCTTGAGATTGAGGCTGAACTTGTTGCTTGATGGGGTTAACTTTAGATGTTATTGTTTTGGAACTCGGTTTCATCAAAGCAATCAAGCTAACGTAATCAGCCTCGGGATGAGTCGCAAAAAGTAGTTCAGATATCTTTGTATCGACAGCTTCTTCAATGATTTTTTTTAGTTGTGGTTGTAGAATTTCCTCGATACTATCCCTGACTTTCTTTGCTATTTCTATGTAACCATTGAGTATTAGTAATTGCTCTGCTTTAGTAAGACCATTTCTTATGACTATGATTAATTGATTATCATAGGATTTGCAATGTACTTCGCTCGGTTCATGTTTGAGTTGAGTCCAAAACAGGGAGTAAATATTTTGAGATATAATTTGCTCTGTATTATTCATGACACAATTAGATAAATATATGCATCGGCGGTGCTATAGCAATAGTTAAGTTGTTAAATGTTGACACGATTTAGCCGAAGGAAAAATATTCTTTTGGGGAATATTGGTATTTGCACAAATTAGACAAGGTGAAGTGTCAAAAAACTAGCGCTGAAAAAGTAAAATCACAAGTGATATTCAAGGATTAACTTTTAGATCGGACAAAATACTTACTAAAATATCCAATCATATAGGAACTCTGTTTGGTTGATGTTCCTGTAGCGTTACACAGTCAAAATCAATTCTACAGGTAGGGAATAGATGATGGGAAAAAACGGAACTCGCAGCAATGCAAATTGCAATTCGGTGCAGTCATTTCATAGTATTGTAATTATACTGTTAGCAAAATGTCCCGTAAGTATGATTATCAAGGACAAAACGCAGGCAATAATACCTACGGTACGCTATAGTATACTCTACGCCGTCGGCGGAGAGAGTCTCTTACTATTATCACATTAATGTTAACAATCAACAAAATCTACGGAGGAGTCCCATACTTATTTTTTCTTATCCGAAGATTTAGTTTTTACCTTTGGGATCGTATCTGGGTTACGAACTGAAGGTGTTTGCGATAGAACAGCGATAATACCACTGCGAGCAGTTTCTAATGTCGCGTCAGATAATAAGTCAAGTACATTAACTTCCAGAACTTCTTCTATTAATTTCTTCAGCTTTGGTTCAATTGCTTCATCCAAACCAAAACGTACCTGTTCTGCTAAGTCTCCTTGACCTTTTTTCATCAATAATTGTTCTGGTTGAGTGATACTATCTTCTATAACAATTGCTAGAGTAGCATCAAATAACTGACAGGTAACCTTAGTAGGTCTATGTCCTAATTGATTTGAATACAAAGCTTGGATACTTTGTGAAACATTTCTCTCTAATTGTCCCCGAGTTGGTATTGCACCAGTCATTCATGAACTCCTTGTTAATCTTGACCACCATTAATAAGCCAGCATGCTGTTAATTAATACAGGTTATTACTAACAGCATGATTTCTTTAAAGAAATTACAGGCTGAAAGGAAAAAGCTGTATGAAATATAAACCTGCCCGAGTTACAAATAGTGGTGTGAATTAGTGTTGTACCTAAGATTTTTCAATTATTAATTTCTAATTGGTATTTTACTACTTAGTAATCGGTGCTTCACTACTTATCAGCAACTGGTACTTTACTGTTTAATGTGTAATTCATCAAGAAAGAACTGACCAAAGATAAAATCACAGGTCCCAGTATAAATGCTAAAGGTCCACTAACAGTAAATCCTGGTGCAAACAGAGAAGCTAACCAAAAACAAATACCATTAACGACTAAAGAAAATAATCCCAAACTGATTAAATTCAAAGGTAAAGTAAGCAAAGATAAAATAGGTTTAATGAATGAATTAACGAACCCTATTATCACACCTGCAATAATAGCTGCGGGAAATGTTGCTATATTTACTCCTGGAAAAATAATATCAACTACCAGCAAGCTTAAGGCTGTACCCAATACAGTAAAGAAATATCCTAACATAGTAATTTCCTCAATTTAATAAGCAATTTTCTTACGAGTGTTTCTCTAATTCCTTTACATATATTATGTACAATAAAGCATTTATAACCCTCTCTATAAAGATATATATATTTATTTACTATCTATGCTAAAAAGTATGTTTTTTTAAGCAAAAAAAATAACTCAAAATCTAACTCTTGAAAATTTGTAACCAATCTCTAGATAGAGGAAAAGCAACTAAATATGATTGCAGAATATAAGTGATTGTTTGTTGTAGATAAATAAATATGAAGTTATTACGAATCATTCTTGGTATCGTACTACCACCTGTAGGTGTATTTCTTACCTATGGTATAAGTCCCGCTTTGCTGATTAATATTTTGTTAACTTTACTTGGAATTCTTCCTGGTAGTATTCATGCACTTTGGGCAATTACTAAGTATTACGAAAAAGAAAATCAAGGAGGAAATGCAGCATATTAACACTTGCTATTTGCTAAGTTATTTACTAAAAAATTGTTGCATATATAGGAGCGTGAAGGAATCACGTTCCTTATTTTATATTTATCTATATTACACGTATCTGAAGAAGATTGTAGGGACGTAAAATCTTCGAGGATGTTTAGAAAGCGTTTATTGAACAAAACCCAAAACCATTGTTTATATCCCCCAGTTCGCTTGTGAAGAGGGCAAAAGTCTAACTTTCCAAGGGGTATTTAGGGGAAAGCAAGATATATTAGGTAAATAATATGACTTTTGAAGCATCCTCTTAGATCTCAAATCAGTTAACTTTTCTGGGAATGAGTTAAGGAATACCACAATTCTTTAAGAATACGCTTTAACTCCTTCTCTTTACGTGCTACTGCTGCTCCTGCCTCACTCATTTTATTTTCAAACTCTGTTTGCTTTGCTTCTACCAAAGTAGAACCTTTTTTTTCTGATTTTTCTTTAGTATTCTCATACCAAGTTTTAGCATTATCTAGATGCTGCTTAACCTCTTCGTAAGGTTCACCATAACGAGCAGCTAAATTGGCTTGTAAGACTGACAATTCGGCTTGTAATTGAGCATAACGTTTTTTCATTAGTTCAACTTCTTCGCTATTTTTGATATTCTCAACAGCTGTACTAACTATAGAACGAACATCAGAAGAAGTTTTTTCACTTACAGCTTCAATCTCCGTCAAAGCTTCCTCAACAGTTGACTGTAGTTGATTCTCATCTTCATCTAAGCGTGTTTGAAGCTTCTGAATTTCTGATTTAGTTTTTGCGATAGCTTCTCTTTGGGAGTGACTAATTCCTTCAATCATACCTTCTATAGAAGCCGTAACCTCTTCTTTTGTGTTTTGTCCTTTCTCTTTTACATTTTCTAACAGTGTGGCAAAGGTATCTCTGATAATATAACCCAATTCTCCAGAACCTTCTTTGAACTCACTAATAGATTGTGAAATTGCAGCACTAAAAATTTTTTTGATTCTTCCCGAACGCAATGTACCTTCTTCTTTTACTTTTTGTAAATCTGCTTTAATTTTATCCTTGGTAGAATCAGGCATATAAAACTCCTAAAATTTTTATAGATTCTAAAAGATATTTGACTTGATTTTATTTCGATTTTAAATAACTTTTTTTGCACTAAATTTGATTTGTCATATTACACCCCATCTTTTTTATCTAATTACATTATGATTATAGCTAAATAAAAAATATAAACATCAATAAAAGTGAAAAAATAACATTTGTTTTAAATTATGGCTTTTTAAAGTAAGGAAAATAGTTAATGCAAAAACACAAATACCCGGAAGATAAATCCCGGGCATAATTATAGAGAAAAATTCTGTAATTATTCAAATTTCTCTAGTAAAATTATTATTCTCAAGATTTATTTTCTTAAATAATACCTACTCCTTTACCACGATTATCACTTCCCATTGAGAGTTTTCCATCTTCGTCATTATTATTGATTTCAGCTAATTCTTTAGCTCTTCTAATAGCTTCTGCTTCTTCCTTTGCTTTTAAATCTCCACGTTCTTCATAATACATTTCTGGTTCGACTGCATAATTATTTGCTAAGCCCTCATTATCTATTGTGTAGCCACCTGTTGTATCTAATTCGTCTTCGGTTTCTTCTGGTTGTTGTTTGAAACCTTCTCCTTCACGTTCTATGCGTGCAGCAGTTTCAGCAGGTATAATATTGCGATCATATCCATCTTTTTCTGTTCTCTGTTTACTATCAACTACTTTTTCATTATTAGCCATAAATTTTTTATCCTAAATCTGCTTAATATTTATTATCGGATTAGTGTAGTAAATTTTGATTCCATCTCTGGAGACAAGTTAATATAAAAACTCTCTCTCTAAAGATATAAGTAGCAGTTAAAAAATATTAATCAAATAATTTTATGAAAAACTAGAATGAAGATTAGATTTTATTTATCTGGGATGATCTATAGCAATACTAAATTATTTAGGACTTATGCAAATGGCATAAGTCCTGAGGGAATCTACAACTCAAAGAATAATCGAATTAGTAGAGAAAATTCAAATCAAACTATTCTAAAAAAAATACAGATTAAAGTTTAGTTGAGGTATCAGGAGCAATCTCAACTCCTGATGTTTCTGAAATATTTTGCTCTAAAGAGATTAAGTCTGAAAAACTGTTTACATCTATACCCATTGCATTACAAGCTGTTTTTAATTCATTTTCAAAATTGCTAACACTATCACCATAGCCACAGCTTTTAGCTGCTATTTCTATTCCTTGTTTCATATTAGCACGGGCACAGTCTATTAATTCTGAACCTTTAAGGGGTGTTGATGAACTCATAATGTGTATAATTCCAATAACAAAATAACTTAAATAACACCATGGCAATTACATATTAATTTATTGCACGGGTTTATTTGAAAAAAAAAACTATTTATATTTGATTTATCTTTAATGTATCCTTACAAATCTAAATTAGTAAATTTTCTATTTCCTGTTTCTTTATTAAGAAAATATAATTTCCTGAGCCACATACTTACTGCTATATCATTTAACAATTAATTATTGCTCATATCGCAAGTAATATAATCAGTAGTACACAAAAAAAAGTCCGTTAAAGATAGCTTTGGATAAATAATAGTGTCCACAAATATCATGAGTGAACACTAATTTTTGTGTTGATTATATTTCGTATTATTTCTGAATTTTTATAAACCAGGATGTTCTTGTTTTTCTACTTTTGGTACGATATTGGGACGCTCTTGATTTTCCCAACCTGGGGGTCGTTTAGAGTTGTACCAAGCAATGGAGCCAATGGTTACAGCTGCAATAAATCCGAGAAAAATCACACCTGTTAGAGAAAAAGTATAAGTAGAAGCACCTTCTGGATTCGCAGAAATTTCTGCAAATATATAATTAAACAACAAACTCATTAAAAATATCCCCCACAATTTAACTTTGGGATGTGTGTACTTATTGATTTGCTATTAATAACTTATCTTTTTATATAAAGCTATACTTCGACCAGAAGAATATCTTTGCTCAAAATAATGTGCTTCTATTTATATACCTTCTGGATTTGAAAACTATTCCCAAGATAGAGATGAGCAAATATTCTTAATTTGAGATATTGAATTTACCTATTCTCCCAACTGATCCTAGAGATGCGATATTATTCCCAGTGCTAAGGCTTAAAAGACCAGTTCCCTACAGAATAAAGTCGCGTTTCTAGGAAATTTATATATCTCTGCAAATATAGATTTACATTCTTTGTAGTTAATTAAATAATTAAGACCAAGGTTGACGGAAATCAGGATATAAAGTCAAACCACCATCAACAAATATAGTTTGTCCGGTGATGTAAGCTGCTTCATCAGAAGCAAGGAAAGCCACTACCGCAGCCATTTCTTCGGGGGTACCAGCTCTACGCATAGGGATGTGAGTTTCTACTTCAGATTTTTCACTTGGATCGCTCGCCCAGCTATTAATAGGTGTAGCTGTTGCACCTGGTCCAATAGCATTAACCCTTATACCACGATCTGCGTATTCTAAAGCAAGAGTACGGGTAAGATTTTCCATTCCACCTTTACTGATGGAATAACCGACGTATTCTGGTCTAGGAATGATTTCGTGGACACTAGAGTTGTTAATAATAACTCCTGCTTTTTTAAGTTCTAGAAAATGTTTGAGAACTTCACGAGAACATAGATATGCACCCCGAAGATTAACTGCGATCGTACGGTCAAATTTATCTATTTCTAATTCATGGGAGGCTGCAGAACTCTGAATTCCAGCATTGTTAACAAGAATATCGATACCACCAAATTTTTCAATTGTTGTGGTAAACATATCAATTACATCTTGTTCTTGAGAAACATCTCCTTGAACTAATAAATGTTTGACACCACAATCTTGAATTTGGGTACAAGCTTGTTCCATCAGCATTTGTTCTTCGGTTTCTTTTGCTTTTTCCGCAGATTTGTAAAAGTTAACTGCTACATTTGCACCTTCTTGAGCAAAACGAATCGCAATTGCTCTACCAATCCCTGTTGCTGCTCCAGTAACCAAAATGTTTTTTGCTTTTAGACCTTTCATAATTTTTGTGCGGTGAATTTAATTCTCAAATTTGTTGCTAATCAAATTTACTTATTTAGAGTTGTTTATCTACATACATACAGAAACTTCTACTTCCTGATTCCACAGAGCTAGATACTTAGGTTCAGGATTCACATTTTTTTAGTGTTTTACGCTAGTGAGATCGTGATAGCAATACTAATTGATAAATCAATAATAATGACTTACGCGTAGCGCTATAGCTGCATGTTTTACAAAAAAAAGCATGTTTTAATATCAATGACTACGAATATTTGTAATATATATTTGTAATATAAGCTACCTTTTTTCAAAAAGGCTCTATCGCTAGTCTAATTATCTTTTTAACTTCAGATAGGTACTCATTGATAGTCACAGTTGTTTATTATAAGCCTATTAGCATGCTTTACCAACAATACAGAGTCATTGTTCTCAAAGGCTGCATAACATACAAAACCCCGTCCTCCTATGAGGCGGGGAGTTTATAATGCGTTTAATTTAAAGCCTCTAATTTGAATGTTAGGCTATAGCTAAAGCTGTCTGTAAATCTTGTTTACCTGCAGATATACAGATTTTCTATTTTTTGTTTTGCTAAAGTCATCTTCAAAGGGTGTAATGGCTTAAAAAATTCCCTATCACTAAGAGTCTCTGGTAATGGGTATAGTTTATGGGATTACTTTCACTCCTTTTCAATTAATATTTTTTGTATACTAGAACTTCTGTTGTGCTGCATCAAATTTATCCATTTTCATCACAAGCACAATCAAAGGAAATATAAGGAAAAACTTCAACAAAGAAGGGGCTAAAATAAACCCTAATATTGACAATATCGATCCACTTACTATTGCTGCAATTCGAAGAATTTCGTCTTGGAGCTTTAATCCTCCCCAGATAGAGCCAATCCCGATAACTAATAAAACCAAACAGGTTGCCAGCATTTTCAATTCTCCATATTCAAACTTGGGTTTTCTGTTACGCCAACGCTTAACAACCGTACTAAATTTAGAAATATCGAAATAAATCGATGCAAACGGTTTAAAGCTACGATCAACAAAAACCAATAAAGTTTACCCTTAAGTAGACTTAGCAAAATACCATATAAGTCTAACACTTAAATGAATGTCATAGAGATATTTGATGATTTATATACAAATTTTTACAAAAGTACATCAAGTAATTATATATGTATCAAGCTAATTATGATTTAAGCTAAATTATGGCTAAAACGAGTTAACCCTAGAGGATCATAACTCATTGGCGACTAAAGATGCAAACTCTGAGAAAGCTTCCTCGTTCCGGCGATAGTAAGTTGACTGTCCTTGACGGGTTGAGATTACCAAACCTGCTGTTTCGAGCATGGACAAATAATGAGAAACTGTGGACTGAGCCAAACCAGTTTTTTTCTGAATGTCACCAACGCAAATGCCAACTCTAGCCGTGTCTATCCCTTGTGATGGGAAATGGACTTCAGGATTCTTTAACCATTGAAGTATCTGAAGTCTTGTTTCATTAGCGAGAACTTTAAATACATCTTTCTTTTCCATGTCATCATAATATCGCGAAGGTTGGATATTTTCTTCTCTTACTAGTTCTTTATAATACGTTTGGTTTGATGTTGGTAGATAACAAATCGACTCTAATGTTATGCAAACATTAATATGACTGTTACTAAGCATCATTTAGTGTAATGGTTTCAATCCCTTTGCCTGTAACTATTTGGCTTTATAGTATCCCAATCATATCTTGAAAAAATAGGTTTTTCCATAGTCCCCATGAATCATTTTATTTGTAAATTAGGACAACATTGATAAGATATCTTCAAGAGTAAAGTAATACTTGCGAACAAGTATCACTTACTGAAATGCCTGCTTTTTCACCCAATTCATCACTCGATAAAATGGATAGTTCTGTAACCGAAAAACACATTTCAACCTAAAACTAAAGATAAGAGGTTAGAAATAATTTTTAACATCTATATATTAATTTATTATGAACCGCTACAAAATGTATATTTTTTTGGCAATAATTTACAGGTATATTGTGTAAAGTTAAAGTTTTTAGTCTTATAAGTTTTCAGTTTTGCAATTTTCATTAGGGGCTTCCCATAAATTATTATTTAATTAAATATTTCATTTGCAGTATGTGATCGCGACTTTAGTCTTAATGCACCGCACAATAAATTAATGTAAATTATGGGAACATATGGTATTTTGGCATTTTATTAGTCAAGTTGTCAGCCTTGTTTTTTCTAAAATCATCCCTAGAGACGCTGCTGCAAAGCAACGTCTCTAAACCTTCTGAGGATAACTAAAAAATAGCTATAAAGTTAGAAAAGAATATTCCATAGTTATCATACATGGTAAATCACGATGGATTTTATAGGTGCAACTTTTCCTTTTTTTAGCTTTGAATTAGGTTGTTTCCCCAAATTTTATCCAAAAGTACTAACTATTTTTAAGCTTGCTCCTGAGGGATTTGTGTTAATTGGGCTGCTAATTTTTCTTTATCTTGGCGACGTTTTTTTGCATAAAGTTGAATTGTTGCAACCATGGTGACAATCAAACCAAAAATTACCCAAACTGTGGCGTTTGTCGGTAGACTATTTTTAAAAACAGCTAACAATACAATCACCAATAGCATAACTGTAGGTGCTTCATTTAAACCACGTAGTTGTTTGCTACCCCATTTGCAAGTATTTTCTTCTAGCTGCTTCATTAAGCGTCCACAATAAAAATGATAGAACAGTAAAGCAGCAACAAAACCTAATTTAGCGTGCAGCCAACCCTGCTTTAAATACTCAGGTTGGGTAACTAATAAACCAATAGCACACCCTACGGTCACTACCATTCCAGGAGTGGTAATGATGTTATAGAGCCGTTTCTCCATAATTTGGTATTGATTTTTCAGGATGCTTTTGGCTGGTTCCGCTTCTTGATCGGCTTCGACATGGTAGATAAACAAACGTACTAAGTAAAATAATCCGGCGAACCAAACTACCACACCAATGATGTGAAATGCTTTAAACCAAGAATATGCCATAAGTTCTCCCCTTGCTCAAACGCTCGACAATTTTTGTTGTTTAATTCCTGCAAGTCATATCAATTAGGGTACGCCAAAATGCTTCACAGAAATTGCTATTACTGCTGTTAAAAATATAAAGAAGTGCAAAGTTATGATTGATTTTGGTGATTGGTGATTGGTGATAGCACTGCGTGCCACCGCAAGCGGCATATGGTAATTGGTAATTGCTGATTGGTGATTTTTAGTCGTTTCTAAATTTCTAATGCCCAACTCCTAAGCATGAATTTTCTCATAATGTCTTTCTAGAACGCAGATTCCGAATATTTTGCTCCCAATTTGCTCCATCAAAGGGTGTAATTTCGAAATCTGAAATCGGGTTACCATCAAGACAACGTAGGTTTACATCAATGCAATCTGGATGACTGCGGGGGATATAAAATGAGTGCACCCCGCAAATTTTACAGAATTTATGCTTCGCAACACCAGTATTGAAAGTGTAAGTTGTTAAAACTTCTTCACCCTTGAGGAGAGTAAACTTATTGTGCGGAACAATTAAATGCAAAAATCCTTTTTTTTGGCAAATTGAGCAATTACATTCATCTACTTGGTATTTTTCCACTACGACTTTGAAGCGAACAGCACCACAATGACATCCACCTGTATATATTTTTGGCTGCTTAGAACTTACCATAATACAAACCTCAAATAAGGTTGAAATCGCTTTTAACCTACTCCTACACAGTTTCAAAAAGCAAGATTTTTTGAGGAATTTATATCTTTGGAATAATAAAGGTTTAAGTCTGCATTTCCCAGCGTTTAATTGACGGCTTGGAGCATCCCAATCCAGAAAAAGGTAACACAGTACAAAAATCTTTCTCCTCCAAAGTGTAGTGCTATTTAGTTTTTAAAATATATGCTTTGCTTGTCATTGACTTAAAGTCTTTACCGTTGAAGCCTTGATGGTAGAGTATTTATGCTTGCACCTTTAGTTTCTTGGAAAGTTAAAATATTCAAGTTCTTATTAGTTCATAATCTACCTTGGGAAGTCAAAATCACTAAACTTAAGTTAACTTAAATCAAACTCGAGTATAAATTTATTCATGTCGTCCAACAATCAAATAGCAGTTGAATTCCGTAATGTTACTCTAGTCAAGGGCAATCGGCCTTTGGTATCCAATCTTAACTTCAGTATTAATCAAGGGGAAGCCTTGATATTACTTGGTCGTAGTGGTAGCGGTAAAACTACTACGATGAAACTAATAAATCACCTATATATGCCAACGGAAGGTGAAGTATTATTCAATGATATTCCAACTACCGAGTGGAATGAAATTAAATTACGAAGACAAATTGGTTATGTTATTCAAGAAATTGGTTTATTTCCCCATTTTACGGTAGAAAAAAATGTCGGATTAGTTCCTGCCCTAGAAGGCTGGAAACCAAAGCAAATTCAAAGTCGTGTCTCCGAACTGCTGCGGTTAGTTAGTTTAGACCCAAAACAGTTTGCTCATCGGTATCCCCATCAACTTTCTGGGGGACAACGTCAACGAGTTGGTGTTGCAAGAGCGCTAGCGGCAGATCCACCTGTATTATTAATGGATGAGCCCTTTGGTGCATTGGATCCCATTACCCGTTTGGAGCTACAACAGGAATTTCGAAGATTGCAGGAAGAATTGGGTAAAACCGTAGTTTTTGTTACCCATGATATCCAAGAAGCCTTTGTTTTAGCATCTAGAATTGCTTTGATGGATGAAGGAAAAATGGTGTTTTTGGGGACACCAGAAGAGTTTAAGCAATCTAAACACCCAGAAGCTCGCGCTTTTCTTGAATGTATTGAATTTGCACTATGAATAACTTTTTCTTGATTAAATATGGCTCAGAGATTTGGGAGAGTACTCTGGAGCACTTATTTCTTGTATTTGTCTCCATCGCCATTGCTACACTAATTGGTCTACCCCTAGGAATTTTAATTACCCGTGAAAAGAATTTTCGTCAACCAGTTCTTGGAATTGCAAATGTTTTGCAAACTATTCCCAGCTTGGCGATGTTTGGTTTACTAATTCCCATACCTGTACTTGGTGGAATCGGTAAAGTACCTGCAATTGTTGCGCTCACCCTTTATTCTTTACTACCAATAATCCGCAACACTTACACTGGTATATCCGGTGTAGATCCAGCAATTAGAGAAGCTGGGAGAGGTATGGGAATGACCGACAAAGAATTATTGATGCAAGTAGAAATACCCTTAGCGATGCCGGTTATTTTAGCTGGAGTTAGGGTTGCAACGGTAATTGCTATTGGTATTGCAACCATCGCTGCTGCTATCGGTGCTGGTGGTTTAGGGATATTTATTTTCCGAGGGATTTCTACAGTTAACAACGATTTAATTCTAGCAGGTGCTCTTCCTGCTGCTGGGATTGCTTTGTTTGCCGATCTTGCAATTGGTGGACTTGAGAAAAAGTTGAAAGTTGGGAAAAAATAAGTGGAACGGAAAATAGGGGATTATGGGAAGGGGAAAAAAGAACGACAAGTCGCAAACAATTAAGATGTTTTGCAGATAAATCGCATTTGCTGCTCGCGAATTACACACCATAGGATTTCCCCTTCCTATGTTTTGTCTTAAGTTTGAGTATAATTATTATTTTTTTAGAATAGCGATCAATTCTGTTTTTATCATTTGCTTCTGATTTTGTAGATATTTGCTAATTGGGTCATTACACATTACTCACAACAAAAATATCTCCTACAAGATTACAGTAAATAGCAAAATAGTTGACACAATCAATATAAAAAATAAATATAATTTGGAAATAAGTTAAAAATATTGAATACTTCAAGAAAACAGATAATTTAAAATATTTCAGCCAAAATTAAAGAATTTTTAGATTTCTTATTGTATTTTAGGATAATTATGTTTCTAGGGTTATAAGCCAATACAGTTCAGTTAAGACTTTTTTTAAACAAATAACACTGTAGAGACGCGACATGTCGCGTCTCTACAAAAGAAATTTAGGCTTATCTGAACCGTATTGGGTTATAAGCCACCCAATAAAATCACATTACAGCTCTAAAAATATACAAATTATGTAAAAATCAAACTTAATTCTATTATTTGTAATCGCCTGTAAAGGTATACAATAACAGTGAATTTAGAAAGCTGTCATTTGCTGTGTTACACTTGTATATATAATTTAGTTTAAATATTCGATGAATAGGTTCTACATGAGTATATTTACTAAATGCAGACATATTGGAGATACTTATAATTTGTTCTGTGCTTAAGTAGATAACAAGGATAATGAAAAATATATTTTTACCTTAAATTATCTTTTCAGAAGAACTTAGTTAAGCCTTGAAGTACCGATCATAATCATGAGTGACAGATTATGGATTTAAATGGCGAACAACGCAGTTACTTACATCAAGCAATTATGAGCGCTTATCCAACACAAGATAAATTAGCGATCATGCTTGATTTTAGTTTAGAAGAAAATCTAGTAGAAATATCAGGTGAGACAGATCTTCGTACAGTTGTTTTTAAATTAATTCAATGGGCTAAAACAGAGGGTAAATTAGAAAAATTAATTGAGAGTGCATATAACAAAAATCCCGGTAATCCAGAACTAGAAAATTTTTATCGCACAGTTTATAAAGAAGTAAAAATACTGGAAAAACTTAAAAAAGCAAGAAGTATCAATCAGAAATTAGAACAAAATTTAGAATATGAGAAAAGTAAAAACCGACAATTGAATACAGAACTTGAAAAAGAAAGGAATATAAATCAAAAATTACGTCAAAAAATTGAACTACATCTAAATCAAAATCAACAAAACAAAAGTAACTTATATAATTTAATTGTCTCTCTAAAATCTCTGCTTAAAGACCATAAATGGGAAGAAGCTAACCAAGAAACACTTAATATTATCAGTCAAATATTACATCATCTTTATAATAAAAACCCAGAAGAATCTTTGGATAAAAGAGATATTCATATTTTGCCTTGTTATTTGCTCTATCAAATTGATTTAATGTGGCAAAAATACAGCGACAATTGTTTTGGCTTAACTATTCAGAAAAACATTTGGCAAGAGAATATTTGGCAAGAGAAAGAATACACTAATTTAGAAAAATTTGGTTATTACTTAGGTTGGTATGATTATGACATGAAAAAATGGCATTTGTTGTCAGAACCAGCATTTAGAGCAAAAGTTAGTTGCAATAGGAAAAAATACAAAGGTATTTTGCCAACACTTTCTTCTGATTTGGAAGTGAATGCTATTCTTATCCCTTGTATCATAGAAAAACTTGGTATCATAGAAAAACTTGAATATTGTAATTACGACCTATTTTCTCCAATGGAGATAATTAATAATAACTGAAAATGGATAAAATTAATCACAAAACTCTGCTTGAAAAAGGAAATAATTAAGTATGTCATGAAAAATTATTATTTCGAAAATTATTTGACTAGAATATAATTCATAAAATTGCTTATAGAGAAAGTTGACTCCAGTATTTGAGGAGGTTGTGCTCCTATTTAAAACAAGGATGTAATGAGATTATTTTGAGTAATTCTTACTAATACTTTGAAAACATTAAGGATTTAGGTAATGGAACAAGCTAAAAATTCCCAAAATACCTTAGAATTTTTGGTTTTTTCGGTTGAGGAACAAGCTCACGCACTCGACTTAAATAGCTCAAAAAATAGATATGAAAGACAAGCTGCAGCTTCTAATTTAGGTTATATAGTCGCTTGGATTATTGAGAATAAATATACAACAGCTTTCTTAGAGTTATTAAAAGCAGTTGAATCTTTAATTCATGCTATGCGTAATGATTACATGAAGCCAGTTCGCGATCGAGCCCGCGAAATAGGAGGAACTATATATTATTCTCTGATCGAATACCATTCAGAAGAGGGTTCGGATTTGAGATTAACAAATATTCTAAAAAAACTTCGACGCGCTCTAATACTAGCTGGAGCAGACCTAAGCGATGAAAAAAAGGAAGAATTAACAGAAAAAGATCCAGCAATATTAATACAAATCATAAATGATTTAGAAGATATTGATATACGAGAACCTGCAATTGAAAAGCTAGGAAATTTAAAAGCCCAAGAAGCGATCGGACTCCTTGTTGATTTACTCATAAACACTGCTGAAAATCCTGATATTAGAGCATCAGCAGCATTTGCTCTCTCAAAAATAGTAACGCCTAAATTAAAAGAATGTGAATTAAATAAATACGAGCAAATTATTGCTGCTTTAATACAGGCTTTAAAATATAATGAGCCAATTGAAAATGATAATTTTGTACGTTTGCAAGCAGCAATTGCTCTAGGTAAATTAATACCTCCAGAAGCTGTAGATGCTTTACAAAAAGCTATTAAACAAGATAAGTTTAGTAATGTACGTGAAGCTGCAAAAGATGCACTCAAAAATTATATTCGAACTTCTAAGACATCTATTAGAGACAAAATTAGAGTCTTTGGATATTTGCAGCTAGCTTACCCTGAGGATACCAAAAAACTGTCAAAAGAGAATTTTCCTGAATTCGACCTCATAAAAAAATTGAATCCGGTACAAAATACTAATTTTGACAGAATGAGTGTAAACGAACTTATTAAATCCTTAAAGTACGAAAGTAATACAGATAGATGTGTTGCGATCGCTCAAACTCTAGGAAGAATTGGGGATTCTCGTGCATTGAAACCACTAATTGAAAAACTGAAAGCATTAGAACATGATTGGATTGCACGCAAGTATGTAATTCAAGCCTTGGGCGAACTGAATATTTCTAGCGATCTATTAGATGACACACAATTAGTACAAGATATTCTTGTCGAATACTTGCGGAATGATATTATATCAGATGTTAGAGATGCTGTAGAAAAAACTCTATTTAAAATATATAAAAAAAATAACTATAAAGGTGCTGAAGAAGCTTTACATAAATATTCTAGCGATCGCTTTATATTGACAAATAAAATAATAAAACAGAGAGAATACTATTCGCCAAAAAGTTTTATGGCTGATATAGAAACCACTGGAAGCAAAAAAATAAATCTCATGGCTCCAAGAGAATATTCTAATGACTATCTCACTGAATTTACAAGAGAAATTAATCAATCAGAAACTAACGAAAAAGATACACAACCAAATAAACATGTAGTAAAACTAAATAAAACTTCAGTTATTAATGCAAATATATTATTAGCGTTAATAAGTTTTTTATTGTCTATTTTGAGTTTGTCACTGGGAATTTATTTCAGTGGGAATAAAAATTTTTTAGTATGGTTTTTCATTATATTTTCATTAGGAACTAATATTTTTTTAGGTTTATTGTTGGTTTTTTTATTAGGAATAATAATTGGCAATGACAAAATCCGCGAAGTTTTCAAACAACTATATCAATAGAGCCAAAAATAAGTCTGATAAATTCCAGAATTGATAATAGTATTTGGACTTGAACCTTATATTTGTTTCAGACAGATTTTTTCTCGAAAACTATAATACTACGAGCATCATTAATCGGTTTATGGATTAATTCCTGAAAATCAGGATATTCTTCAGCCTTATAAACATCCTTATTAATAATTAAATTACGTTTTACTACAATGTATCCTTCTTTTTGTTCATAGCTACTTATATAGGAACCAGTTGTATTTAAAAAATTCCTATTCTTTGGTTGGCGGATAATTTTATATCCGGCAGGAATATTAATTTTATATTCCCAATTATAACTTCTAGCACCTACAATAAATGGATACAAGCGCTTATCAAGTGTAAGGTATCTCCTTAACCATTGAGAGTTGATAGTATTAATCCCAACAGGTGTATTGAAATATATTTGGTCTTCCACATCGACAGCATGAGGACTGTTCCATTTGGCTTCTACTTTTACAGGTACATCTAAATTATTTAGCTCGTTAGTCTTTAAAGTTCCAGCGCCACCTTCAGGAGTACCAGCTAAGATTTTATTGGCAATTTGCTTTGGTGTATTAGATGTAAAGTATTGCCTGTAACCACTATTAAAATTACCAGAATATTTTAATTCACTTTCACCTTTGATTGTTCCGTTTTTTTTGATGTTAATTGAAGCTTTCATCTCATAGCGATTATTTTCAGCCAAAGATTTTGGTGTATATTTAGTTAAGCCTTTTTCTGTGAGTAAGATAACAAACTTATTACTTACAGAATCATCTAACTCCTCTAAAGCAGCATAATTATTAGTTGGATCAGAAAAAATCTGATAATCGGGTAAGTAAATTATGGCATGATTAAACTGTGAGGATGTAGGTAATAGCAACTTTTGGTACATATCTCCCGAACTGACCAAAGTAGGAATAGATTTAATACCTATTGCTTTAAGTAAAGTATGCATTAAAAGTACATAATCTTTGCAGTCTCCATAGCCATTGCGCAGAATTTGCGTGGAAGTATGAGGAATGTAACCTGCTGATTCGTTGAGATAAACAGCTAAGTATTCAATATTTTGTGCAATCCAGTTATAAATTGACCTTGCGGCTTCAATACCCTCTTTATCCTTTGTTATTGTCAAGGCTAGTTTTTTAATTTCTGGTGTGATGATGATTTTATCCCGCCATTTATCCCAAATCATCTGACCTATTTCTTCCCAGCTATCTAGATTGGAGAATACAAACATAGAATCAAAATCCCAGGTGTTAACCATACGATTTTCAAAGTCATAGCCAGGTCTATTGGTTATTACAGCTTTAATTCTGCGAAGATTTCCCTCGTCAGTGTCTGTTACAGTATAATCTCCTCTCTTTTTCCAATGAAGTTTAAGGGATGTGGGTAATTCTATCTCTATAGATTCCTTAACTACTGGTATGGAAAAGAATGGAGTCTCAACATCACTCAAACCAACAGTAAAAGGTTTTTTCTGGGTCAGCTTCCATTGTACGAAAGTTTTAGATCCAACTTTGAGTTGGGGAAATACTATCGTCATCCTTAAATCGTTGGTGAAACCCGGTACATATTCAGGACTAGAACGAGTGAAAATATTTTCTTTGGTAACCTTAATTTTTTTCCCATTTGGTTGAATGACATAAGCATCAATTAATTCTACAGATTGGGTATCGGGAGAATAATCAAGATAATCTCTTTTCCAGTCTTCAATTCCTTGTTTAGTGAGCAAGGTTGTTTGTTGAGTTTTTAAGCAAGTATATGTATAGTCGGAATTAATTAAATATTTATTTTCATAATTGTCTATCCTTACATTGTGGATAATATTTTTATCTTTACCTACTTGAGGAATAGACTGTATTTTATTTTGCTCATCCTTAATATTGGTTCCTATTTTTATAGGTGAGCTTATCTGGCTAGAACTTATAACCTGTGCAATATCAGCACCATAGCTAAGATTAGGTACTATGTTGAGTAATATTCCACAGCAAAAGGCGATAATAAATCTAAAAAGAAGTTTGTGATATTTCATTTTTCGGAATACAAGCAATAGCCGCCAAACACTTGTATTAGAATCTACAGGTGTTCATGTAGCAAGTAGTACTATTAGCTTATTATCGCTAAATTGCTTGTGATTTAAATCACACACTATTCTGGTGTTGGTTATATTACCACGACATTTTTATTTCTTCTCGTATTTATTTCTTCTCGTACAAAGAGAAATAAGAATAATTCATTTCGCCTTTAGGTACTCGTTGATTTGGTAAATATTATATTTTTTAAAATTATATTTTTTAGAATTCTCTTTTTTAAAGAAATTATCCACCAACAGAAGATATAAACAGTTGGGACAATGTCAAAATTATTCAAAATTTAGACAAGGACAAATTTCCCGTTTCCTAACTTATCTTAAAGGAGGGGAGAGAATATTCTCATTTAACTGTATTCGCAGATCGGGAAAAATTACCTAACTAAATGATTATCAGAGATGTATTTTCTGATTTGGTTAAGCGACTAGTCGTAGCAACACATTATCATCAATGTTTTCGTATTTTTCGATCAAATTCATCACGTACTGGAGTGTGTGAGGAATTATTTCCAAGGTACAACTATCGAGCATTGATAAGTGTAAGGAAATAATATCAATATCAGACGAAGATTCCCAAGCTTCAATCTCGATCGGTTTTTCACTGTGAACATTCACACAAATAGAGTAATTATCAAGATGAGGAAGACGAAAAACAACATAAAATTGGTAACCACCTTGAAGTTTTAATTGTTTGACGGTATGAAGTCCAATCTTCTCACCTATTTTAACGATTTGTTCTAAGGTTATAGTTTGGTTAATCATAATGTTTAGTCTATTTTAGTTTTACTAAACATAGATACAGCTTTGAGAAGACCAATTACACATTAAGTTGTACTAAAATATACTATTGTTACAAAATGGAAATTTTATCCAATATTTCCTAACTTTGGTTTTATCAGATTAGGAATAGCTATATAGCTATTAGTATTTCTCATTTTTCGTTGAATATTGACCAAAGCGATCGCTGCTTGCTTGTAATTAATCTAGACTCGGTTTAAAAGCTAACGACATCCTGAGTGGGATTTAACAGTGAATGCTAAATCCCGGGCTCATGGTTTGTACAGATATATGGGATTTCTTCCCTATTGTTAGTGTTTTAGTATCGGAAAGGTTCAATAGGAAGACTTTGTCTGGTAGGAATTTCAATTAAAAATTCTGTTCCCTGACCCACCTGAGAAAAGCACTTAATTTGACCTTGGTGTTTATCTGTAATAATTTGATGACAAATACCCAAACCTAATCCTGTTCTAGAAAAAACTTCTTTTGATTCGGAATCTTTCATTTGAAAACCCTTAGTTTTAGAAGTTAAGTCAAAAATTGTTTCCCTTACCAATTCCGTCATACCTGGACCGTTATCAGTAATTTTAATGCTGATTTTGTTACCAATAGATTTAGTGACAACCCAGATAAACAAGGGGATATAAGGACATTCTGATGACCTTCCTGAATGTTCTTTTTCAATTGTGGTAAACTTCTGTTCTAGGGCACTTATGTTATAAAGCAAGATATTTATTAATGCTTGATTTAACTGTCCTGGATAACATTCAGCTAACGGTATTCTGTCATATTTCTTTATCGCCTCAATTCCAGGATATTTACCCTTGGCTTTTAATCGGTGCTCTAAAATAAGTAAAATATTATCTAACTCTTCATTGATGTCCACTAGTTTCAATTCGCTTTCATCTGCGCGGGAAAATTTTTCCAACGATCCTAAGGTCTGACTCAGATGTTTAGCTCCAATTTTCATGGAGTTAAGAGTTTCATATAAATCCGTGTTTTGCAGATCCAGATTGAGTTTTTTGAGTCGCTCTTCAATAGCTGGTGAAGCGTCAGGGTAACTGTGATGGTAGAGGCTGGTAATTTCCAGTAAGTCTCCAGTACGTTTGCTAACTTCATTAATATTCTTTAGGATTGAGTTAACAGGATCGTTCATTTCACTAACAATACCTGTCAATAACTCTCCCAGATTTGCCATTTTCTCGCCCTGGATTAAGTATTCCTGAGTTTGTTTGATTTCCTCAAATGCTTCTGCTAGTTGTGTCGCTTGATCTTTTTTCTGCTGGAGCAATTCTGCTTGCTGAATTGCAACCCCCAACTGAGCCCCAAGTTGGTTGAGTAATTCGATTTCCTCACTTTTCCAATGACGGGGATAGGAGTTTTGATAAGCAATCAATAATCCCCATAATTCTTTACCTTGGGAAATAGAAGTAAAAACTTCATGACGCGGTAGTTTCCCATCCTTATTATTTGTATTTGTAAATGTTGGTAATATCGCTGGGTGTCCTTTTGACTGGGGTTGCAAACCATCTTTAAAGGAGTCTGCAACAAATTCACCTCTCCAGTCAGAATCAAAGCGATATATTGAAACTCGATCAACTTTTAGTAGTTCCCTTACTGCTTGGGTACTAGTTTCAAAAATAGTTTGGATATCAAGAGAGCGACGTATCTTATCTACAGTTATAGCTAATAATTTTTGCCGTTCCATTGTCTGTTTATGTTCGGCAACTTTTGCTCGCATATCGCTCTGAACTTGCTCCCAATAAGCATCCTGTTTCAATGCAATTCCTAATTGTTCGCCAATTTGATAGACAAACTCTATTTCTGAAGATTGCCAGTCTCGAGTCCGCTCGCATTGATGAATGCACAATAAACCCCATAATTCACCAGCTTTAATTAAAGGTGCAACAATATTTGCACGTACTTGGAATTTTTCTAGGATTTGGATATAGCATTGTTTGAAATCATGTTTGTAAATATCTGAAATCGCACTTATTCGACCTTGGCGATAAAGTGGTACGTAGTTTTGGGCAAAGCAATGATCATAGACTTTATCTTTAAGGGCTGACTTTAAGCCCAAAGTCACATCTTCGTAAATAATTTCTCCTTCCCATTTGTTACCCGGATCGAAATGGAATATAGCAACTCGGTCGGCTTTGAGTAACTGACGTACTTCCGTAACGGTGGTTTGGAAAATATCCTCTAAAGATACAGACTGTCTGATACGGGCAATTGTACTAGTCAATGCTTTTTGCTGCTCGATTTCGTAGCGGGCTTTAGCTAATAATTCGTAGTGACTTAATGCTACAGAAATCTGGGAAGCAATTTGAGCTAAAATTTCAACTTCATCAGCTTTCCAATTTCTAGCAGAAGAATTTTGATATACCCCAATTAACCCCCAAAGCTTATCCTCTTTTAAAATTGGAATGACTACAAAAGCTTTAGCCTGAAATTCTTCTAGTAGGGTTATATGACATTCACTGAGCCCAGCCTGATAAATGTCGTCCACTGCAAAACTCTCGTTATTGGCGTACCGTCCCCCTTGAGTATCTTGGAGATAAGTATCGTCAATTGTGGGAGAAACTCCTACTAAAGGCTTCCAAGCTTGCTCGAATGACTCTGCAACGAAATTACCACTCCAATCCGAATTAAATTGAAAAATAGCAACACGATCAACCTTTAAAAGTTGTCGAATCTCTTGAGTCCCAGTTGATAATATCGTATCGATATCAAGTGAATGACGGATTTTTTCAAAAATTTCAACAACCATTTTATGTTTCTGTTTCGCAGTGGCTAGTTTTTTAGCTAAATCAGCCTTTTCAATTCGATCCAGTTGTTGAATTGCAACTGTCAACAGCCTAGCAATGGTAATTACAAATTTGATTTCAGAAGATTTCCATTCACGGGCGCTACTACATTGATGAATACATAGTAGACCCCACAACTTCTTGTCTTTAATTAAAGGGATGACCAAGTTAGCTCTGACTTGGTATTTTCCCAGCATTTCTGCATGACAATCATTAAGTTGAGCAACACGAACATCTGTGACCGCTTGTATTCTACCCTGGGAGTAATCAGCAGAAAATTTTTCGGCAAAACAGCGATCGCGAATTGTTTCTCCTAGGATTGAATCCCAATCTGCACCAACATCTTCAAAGATAAATTTCCCTTCCCAATCATCCCCCGGTGAAAATCTTAATACCGCAACCCGATCAACATTCAGTAACTGTCGAACTTGAGCAACAATAGCTTCAAATGTTGCATTCAAATCTATGGGTTCGCGAATTTCTTCAATGATATTTGCCAATACTTTATGTTGTGCTGGCTGCTCTTGAAAACCCTTAATAAAAAAATCAAGTTGTTTCTTTAATTTTTGCGAACTTAACTGCATAGCCTTAACCATTTAGAGAACTTTCTTAAAACATTATTACAACCAAATTTTTTGATTTAAAACAGCATTAAATTAGCCAAAGAAATACGTGTCTTTGCAATCATATAAGCATTCAAATAAGCAAAAATATGGTTGTTTCAGAATTTAGACGGGTAACACAGAAAAACTTTTAGTAAATTAAATCATGAAAATAATCTCTTTTTTTGAAGAATAAAAAACTTTAGAGTTTATTATTTCAGATGGTTAGATCTTACATCCATGATTTTATTTAGTTTTAAATCACTTTCAAAATATACGCAGTATCCACCAAGCGGAGCATGAGGATATTACTATAATGGTTTAAATTTACCAGGATGACTCACTATCTTAACTTTTTTTAGTTCAGCTTCCAATGAAGCAGGAATCTTTTTCAAGATAGTATTATTTTTTGAAAATGCCATCTATCAATAGATTTACTATTGAGGGTGAATGATATTATTTTTGAATTTATTCCCTTAAAATGAGCTAAAAATAAATTAATAAAAAACAAACCAGATTACAATTATTACTAATAAGATATATGGTGTAATACCACATCTATCGTATGAAATATTTCTTATATACTTACATTCTTAAAAAATGTATTAAACTGAACAAAAAATAAAATAATCCAAGCTATCATTTATTTTATTTTTTTGCAAAATTATTATTAGCGATAAAAATTATCTGAGTATATCTAAGATACTTTATAGTAAAAATCTAGGTGTGAGTAAAGTTTTATTTTTCAACTTTAAAAAATACAAATAAATCCTTCTTTGAATTTGCTTCTGCAATTGATTTTCGGTTTTTATTTAAATGTTTAATTTTAAGTTTTGAACATTAATCAAAATCTGTAGGTAAATCTGGGTGACGGTAATGTTCAAACATTAGTTGAATCTGTGCTTTTGTTACTCTTCCAATTGATAGCAGAGGTATATTATCTTCAAAGAAAAAATCAACTTCCTCAGTTTCAATGGAAGCAGAGGGGGAACCACCAATTAATTCACAGAGAAAAAAGAGTTTGTAGCAGTGAAATGGAAATGGCGTATGCCCTTGTCTATCTCGGTCGTATACGGCAACTAACTTGAGGGCGCGTGTCTTATAACCCGATTCTTCTCGAATTTCTTTGACAACAGCTTCACTCGGCGACTCTCCCACATCAGCCCATCCACCGGGTAAAGTCCATAAACCATCCACTCGTTCTTTGACTAGTAAAATTTTATTGTCACGAAATACTGCACCACGGATATCGATTTTAGGAGTTGCATAACCCACTTCCCCTGTAAATAAATCGAGAATTTGTTTATGCTTTAACTCCGAATAGGTGGATACGATTTCAGCAGTAATATTTTGTAAAGAATGGTAACGTTCAATGTCAAACTGATTTTCTGAATAAGCCAGACCATTTTGGGTGATTGCTTGTAATTTTTGCGCCCATTCCAACCATTGTGGCTTTATGGTCTTTTGTTCCTCCATATAGTTGTCCCATAAATATTGAGTGCTCCAACGCATGCACAATACCACAAATTTAGAACTAATTTTTAGCGATCGTAACTAGTAAACAACAAAGAGTAAGATAAATTACTCTATTGTTGGTAATTACTAGTTACTAGTTACTTGTTACTTATTACTTATGGTTTATTGTTTATTACCATTTGCTTCTGATAAAAACTTAGAGTTTATGCATCATCTAAAGCAGCAATTCCGGGTAATGTTTTACCTTCAAGTAATTCCAAACTCGCACCACCACCAGTAGAAATATGACTCATTTGGTCAGCTAAACCAACTTTTTCTACAGCCGCGACGGAGTCACCACCACCAATGATTGTTGTAGCGCCGGTTTTACCGATATCAGCAAGGGTGCGAGCGATCGCTTCAGTTCCAACGGCAAATTTATCAAATTCAAATACGCCCATGGGACCATTCCAAATCACAGCTTTGCAATCAGCAAGGGCTGCTTGGAAGGTTTTAACTGAATCTGGACCAATATCTAAACCCATCCAGCCATCAGGAATACTATCAATGCTCACGGTTTGGGAGTTAGCATCAGGAGCAAAGTTATCTGCAACTACCACATCGGTGGGAAGTAACAATTGTACTCCTTTTTCTTTTGCTTTAGCTTCTAAAGATTTAGCTAATTCTAACTTGTCTTCTTCTACCAAAGATTTACCAACGCTCAAACCACGGGCTTTGTAGAAAGTGAAAATCATTCCACCGCCAATGATGAGTTTGTCACATTTTTCCAGTAAGGTTTCAATTACACCAATTTTGCTGGAAACTTTAGAACCACCAATAATCGCTGCTAAAGGACGCTGGGGATTTTCAATTGCACTTTGGAGATACTGTAATTCCTTCTCAATCAAATACCCAGCAACAGAAGGACTGAGATAGTGGGTTACACCTTCTGTAGAAGCATGGGCGCGGTGAGCAGTACCAAAAGCATCATTTACGTAAAAATCAGCATTTGCAGCCAATTGCTTGGCGAAATCAGGAACGTTTTTTTCTTCTCCGGCATGAAAACGGACATTTTCTAACAAAAGTACTTGTCCATTTTGTAACCCGGTAACTTTTGTTGTGACCTCTTCACCGACACAATCATCACATTTAATTACATCTTTCCCTAATAATTCAGAAAGACGCTTAGCAACTGGAGTCAAGCGCATTTTATCGTTTACCACACCCTTAGGACGTCCAAAATGGCTTGCCAAAATGACTTTGGCACCTTTTTCTGTTAAATCCTGGATCGTTGGTAGGGCTGCTCGAATCCGCGTATCATCGGTGATTTTTCCAGATTCGTCTAAAGGTACGTTAAAATCTACCCGTACCAAAGCACGTTTTCCAGATACTTCACTCGCTGATAAATTTGCTAAAGTTTTTTTGGACACAATCAAACCCTCCCGATCGCCTTTTTGTTATTGTTTTGAAAGTATAACCATCCAAATTTTACAGACTCAGGGGGGCAGAGGTGAATGCCATGTTCAAGACAGTTTTATTTCCAGTCGATCAAAGTCAAGAAGCACGCAATGCTGCGGAGGTAGCAATTGATGTTGTAAAACAGTACGAAAGCCGCTTAATACTACTATCTGTGGTGGAAGAAATTTCCTCTGATTCGTCTGAGGAGGAAAATCCAATGAAGTCACCAACAGCTGTTGCAAAACTTTTAGAAAATGTTGAAGAAATTTTTTCAAAGCAAGGGATCGAGGTCCAAGTTATTGAAAAACAAGGGAAACCAGCATTTACTATTTGCGACGTTGCTGATGAAGTTAATGCAAATCTAATTGTTATGGGGTGTCGCGGACTAGGACTTACTGAAGAAGGAGCAAATGACAGTGTTACTAACCGCGTCATTAATCTTTCTCCTTGTCCGGTTTTGATTGTCCCGTAATAAAAATTTAATTTATTGCTGAGCTTGAAATCGGTTTTGGCATAACAAGTTATATCTAATCTACCCAGCAAGTTACCTCTTATGTTAATCAGGAGTAAAAAATATGTGGATTTTATTGATAACTACATAGCCAAATGATATTTTGATTTTGTTATTTGTTTTTGTTTTTTGTTTTATTTTCTCTTTGAAGCTGAAGAAGATAACGAAAGTACAAAGCAAATAACTTTTGATATTTATTTGATCAAGACGTAGCAACGCTACGTCTTTACAGTATAAAAAATCGAACCAGAAACCTATGATGCTAGTTTATTGGTTACTACAACTGATGCAACTAGCTCCAGTATGTCAAAGGTTTACCTTGAGTGCGGTATCCAATAAACATGGACATAGAAACTCGAGGTCCACCTTGACAGGAACGAACAGCGTGGACTCTTCCAGAATCAAATAAAATTAATTCGCCTTTTTCTGGCTTAATTAGTAGAGTTGGTCTGGGAAGAATATTACGGTCAATAATACCTTCATACTTATAGTCTTGATCGCGAATTTCTTCTTGCTTGAAGGTAGATGGTTTTAATTCCCAAACTTCTAATTCACCACCCGATTCAGGAATTTGAAGATAGATATTTGCAGATAACTGAGCAGTCAAATTTTCGAAGGGACGAGTTGGAGGAATTCCTGAATCCGAGATATCTCGCGCAAAAATATCTTGGTGGGGTGGTAATTCAAAATTATCTTCAAATACGCGTCCGATTCCCGCTAACATCGTTTTGTCATGGATATTCTCAATGTGAGCACCTGCAACCCACATCTCTTCTAATTCAAGTTTGAGCTTATCGAGGGGTGATAGATTAGGAAAACAAGCTTGTCGCAGAGTTTGGATCGAAACTTGAGCATGTTTGTAATAGCGCTGGAGCATTTCCACGCAACAACTAGTTTCAAAGAAAGTAATTGCAGTTCTCTGTACTCCCACATCTGGTGCTCTGTCATAACGCTCTAGACTTTTTTGTTTAATCAGTTCTTGGCTAATTTCTTCTGCTTCTTTTTGGGGGTAGTAGTTAGGAATCCTAAGTGCAAGATATTTGCTTTCTAATAGATCGAGTAGATCTGTTAGTTGTAGGCTTTGTGATACTCTTACTAGTGCTTTTTGAGGCTCGTTACCTGAGTTTTGTTGGTTATTATTTGAGTTCATATAAGACTTTATTTGAAGGTGAATAAAGAAAAATTTTCAGAATCAGCAAAAGTCAGAACCATTCGAGTCTCAGACTTAACGAATAAGAAATATTCCTCAAGTCACAAGCATTAAAAGGGAACATTTGAACATTTGGGAACTTTTATTTAGGAATTTTTTGTTTGTAGTCGCGCTTTTTTGCTGTTAACCCTTTAGACAAACAAAGTCCAACCTGGGAATTTAACCCGACTGTACATCTAGAATATTAGTTAGATTGATGACCGGATTTACTACTAAGTGAGAGTAATTTGCATCACCATGTCGTTGAAATCGCGATCGCTTTGCGCATGTCCTATGGACTGATCGCTACCTCCACTTCCAGAACTATTCAAATCCTCAAAAGCAAATTTGAAAGTATCATTACTACCATTACCGAGTTCTAGGACATGATGTGTTCCATCGCTATTAGCCGCATCAAAAGCAAAGAATGCTTCTGTTCGACCATTTTCAAAATCATCAATGTCTCCATTTTGAATTAGATATGGAGCTAAGAAACTTCCTACTGGTAAATCAAAATTAAAGTTCGCAGAACTGAGATTGTCTTCTACTTGAAAATTCGCAATACTGTTAGCGATCGCAACTCGAGCATAATCTGCACCTTGTTCGGGTGTCCAAGTTTCACCAGTAACAGAGTCGATAATTGTTCCTTCGCGATCTGTGACAACATAAAAGCCGACTGAGTTATTAAACGCAGCTTCTCTACTAATAGTTACTTGAGCTTGTCCGGTAAAGCCGGTTAAATCTAAAAGCCCATCATCAATATTATTATTTTCTGAAGGAGTAAAGAAAACATCATCTACAAGATGAGCAATTTCACTATTGAGCTTGATAATATCGCCAAAAGTAGTTTGTTCAATTTCTGCAATTTCTTCTGGAGTAAAGAAACCACCTTCAGAAATCGGTCTTTCATACCAAAAACGATCTGATGCTCGGGAACGCTCAAATTGGTCGGCTAAAATTGCTTGGATGGTCTCCCCTGCACCAGATGGAGCAACTCGATCTTCTGCAAATAATCCAACTAATAAGTCTATGTCTTCTACACTTTTATAAAGAGTTTCCAGAGATTTTGCTAATTGAGGATCAGAGGTAATCTCATCAAAGCTAGTTACTCTTTCTAAACCAAAACTAGCCCGCACTTGGTTATAGTCAGCTAAACCTCGGTCGCGTCCCCGTTGCATGTTTGCAGAATACAAATCAAAGCCCACACCAGCAGGAGGAAATAAAGCATTACGCAAGTCAAAAACTACATTAGTATCGACTTCTTCTTCAAGGGTATAGGTGTTACCGCGTAAAATACCGTCAACGTCACTTCCTGTATTGATATTTGGCGCACCAAATGTAGTCAACAAAGGTAAAACAGTAACATTACCATCAGCATCAATGCTCTCTATTTTATTACCTGTTTGGCTGTGACCGAGACGTAAACCTGCAGCATTAAATTCGTCGCTTACTTGGGGAGATACAGTTGAATCGTAACCGGTATAAGCATCTATGACATTGCCTATTTGTAAAGGTAGCCATTCATACATGACAACCTTCTGATATTGGGCAATATTGATTTGACGAGCGCGTTCAAAAATTTGCTCATCAGTCCAGTCAGAATGGTATCTGGATAATTCTACAGCCAAACGATTATGATTTCTGACCCATAAAGTATGTTGGGAAACTAATCCATCTTGTTCGCTCACCCGATCGTCACCAGCAAGAAAACCTACGCCTTGGAAAAATCCACCACGGGTGATGTTTTGTTCATCTGCAGGTAGCAAATCATCGTTAACAGCCCAGGTTTCTTCAGAAAAAACCTTTAATTTACCTGATTTAAAAGCACGAACGGCTGTAGCAAATTCATCATTAGAACCATAAACAGCTGAAAGATCGAGCCAGTGAGTCAAATCATTGGGTGCTTCTGCTGGAATTACAGTTCCATCATCAAGAACTACTCCGGTACCATCTGTAATCGAATTCCTGGGAAATTCAAACTGTAAACCACCATCTTCTTGGCGAGAGATAGTTGGTAAAGGTGGAGTTTGAGGTGGAAAATTAACGTCATCTTCGGGGATATCAATGGGAAAATTAACTTCACTTACCCGAGCTAAATTATTATCGTGATTAACAAACTGACCAAAAGCCCAATTTAATGCACTTAAACCATCCGGGTTAGGAAGAGATTCTCCTTCTTCCAATGAGGATAAAGTATTACTGATAACACGCGCGCTAGGACGGTCGGAGGGTTCTAGCCATATAAAAGGTGCATCAGGTACATTACTTAATTTTTCCGTATTATCAACAACAGTTAACCCTAAACTTATTAACCTATTTTTTTCTGTTTCCGTAAATATTGGGATTGGTTGACGAGTGACTAAATTTCCATCTGCACCAATAAATTGATTACCCTCAGCATCTGAAGCTAATCCAGCAGGTGAGGAAAGCCCATCTTCAAACTCTGCAGGAGCCAAGCGAATAAATGGAGTGCTAGTTGCTCCCAATTCAGGTTGCCCTAAATTATTGTTAGAACCGTCAATCGTTCGAGTAGAAATTCCTCCATCTCCCACAACCAAACTACCGTCAGCAAATGGGTCTCGTGACAGGATTGACATTATTGTATGGTTTATAAAAATTTACATTACTTTCTCTATCGATCTTATCAATTTTAGGTATGAAGGGAAGTATAAAAAGTACTTAAATGCATCTAGTTATTGAATTTAACATATAAATCTTCATACATATGACATACAAGCACTTTTCATTACTAAATCTAGGTTTAAATAATAAAATAAGCACACAACTAAACACACCAATGGGTATTGAAGATACAAAATTATTTCTAAAATCAGGAATTCAGCTTTGTTTGAGGGGATGCTTATCTTAAAATATTTGCCGTAACATACTGGAATAAGATAAAAACCATAACCGATGTCCTAACCTAATTAGGTCACGCTATACCAATAAAAAAAGAGAGAGCTACTTGAGCAGCTCTCCAGATCATCAGGGTGCATCTACTGAAAATAATATAGCACATTATCAAGGGGTGACACCCCTCTTGACAAACTGCAACATTAAAATTAAATTAAGATTAGGTAAATAAAAATAAATATAAAATAGAGAGCTAGCTAAGTAGCTCTCCAGTTCATCAGGGTGCATTTGTTTATCAAATTATATCATTATTAAGACAAGGGGTTTCACCCCTTATTTTTATAAGTGTTAATTTTTAGGAAATTTAAATACCTGTGTTTTTTGGTATGTTCTGTGGATAAAAACTAATACAAAAAGAAATACAGGTTTTATTTGTATTCGGCGGTCAACCTATGTATTTTCCTGTTCCGCTTGTAAATATTCTATAGCTGCAGCTAATTTTGATGAATATCCTTGAGCAAATTTTTCAAACCAAAGACCTTCATAGGATAGAGGATCTAATTTAGAAAGCCAGTCTTGTGCGCGTTTTTGAAGCAGTTCTTGCTGTTTTGCTTGGAACTCTTCCCGTTCGAGATGCTGTTGTTCCAATTCTCGCTGTATCTGCAAATTTCGTTCTAAATCTTGTTGCTCAAAATCAGCTTTAACATCTGATAACAAACGATCCATCGGATCACTTTGGTCAAAATCAGGAGAAATAGGCGATTGTTTCGTAATGTGTGAGCTTGCAAATTTTGATGTCCCTCGAATTGTTTTTGACTGAAGCTTTTGACACTCATCAGTATCTTCATTCTCTTCTGTGGGTGATGAAGTGCGATTGTATTCACTTTTAAGCTCAGCCAAAAGCTTCTCGATGGGTTCCATTACTTATCTATTCCAGTTGTTCTGGTTCAATATATTCAATCAATAATGGCGTTTAGCAATACTTCTTTGAGGCTAGTATCTTCCATTTCACCCATAGTAATGGTATCACAAATGTCAAATTTCGCACCGGCACCTTCTAATTCATCATCTAATACTTTTAAAAAGCGACTTGCGTGGGGATCTTTTCCAACTTGAATAAAAGAAATTCCCAGTTCTTCATCCCTTTCCATGCGACGTGAAGCTTCAATAATTACCTTCATTACTTCTTTGCGATCATCTGGTTCGCCATCAGTAATGACTAAAATGATTTCTCCATTCGGTTTAATTTGACCTGCGGCTTTACGCTCAAAATAATTGTCAGTCGCATCTTTTAATACAGCGGCTAAATCTGTAGTCCCAGAAGGATCATTTTCTTGAAAAACTTGATTTACTTTGCTAGAAGTGACATTTTCATAACGTCTAAACTTCCCAGAAAAGACGTATACAGTAATACCATCAGGGTCAAATTGTTCGCATTTACTAGCTAAAGCGAAGGTAGATTCCTGTGCTGCGAACCATCTTGTTCTACCACCTTTTTGGTCTGGGGTAGCCATGCTGCCACTTTTATCAATAATTAAGGTGTAATCGCGATTTTCCAGCATAGTTGTATGTTCTTAATGATTATTGAATAAACTAAAAATAAATTAGTAGTAGATATACAGATTAATCAACTATTGCATTAGTTAATATTTCGACGATACTCATATCTTCCATGTCTTCAAGGGTAACTGTATCGCAAATATCAAATTTTGCTCCAACAGTTTGCATTCGATCATCTAAAGCTTTGAGGAACTGCGTTGCTTCGCGATCATTACCAACTTGAATTAGAGAAATTGCTAACTCTTCATCCCGTTCCATCTGACGAGATGCATTGATGATGGTCTCAAATACAGCTTTGCGATCATCAGGTTCGCCGTCAGTAATCACTAAAATTGTTTCTCCGTTTGGTTTTGCTTCTCCAGCAGCTTTGCGTCTAAAGTAATTTTCAGTTGCATCTTGAAGAACTGCTGCTAAGTTAGTTCTTCCCATTGGGTCATTTTCTAGAAATATCTGTGATACTTTTGCTGAGGTGACATCATCGTAACGTTTAAATTTGCCTGAAAATACGTATACGGTAATACCATCAGGGTCAAGTTGTTCGCATTTCCTCGCTAATGCTAAAGTAGATTCCTGAACGATTTCCCATCTTGTTCTTCCATCTGTTCCATCAGAAATGGACATGCTTCCACTTTTATCTAAGATTAATGTATAGTCCCGTTCTTGCATTGCTTGTTTTTCTACTAAATATTTCTGTGTGCGTATAGTGTAACGTTTGGTTATTAAAAGTGAGAACCATTCAGAAATCAAATTTTATTGTTAACACTATCGAGTCTGCTGTGAGATGAGACCTATTTTTATTATTATGTTCGATAGGATTTTAATAATATTCAATAGGATTTTACTCAAAAAAAGTATGTATAAGTTTACATGTACTGTGTACACATATATTTATACAGTTCGCTCGTAATATATTTCGGAAGGAAACTTGAAAACTTCCCAGCAAATTTACCTGAAATCAGATATCTTTGATTTCTTTACTGCAGATAAGAGGAAAATATAAATGTACTAATTAATTATTAATACCAACGATAGCCGTCAGTTTGATAAAATCGTTCTAATTTCTCTGGATTCCTGACGCTGTAAATAGATTTAATGTAACCATCTATAATTTCGAATGTGGTGACGCTGTGAATTTCACCATTAAGAAAAGCGATCGCGCCAGGTTGTCCATTAATCTCGATCGCACGAAAAACTGCTTTTGAAAGCCATTTGCGGCGCAGCGCGAGTAGAAATCGAGTTACTTTCATTGCTCCATGTAACGGTTTCAGGGTTGCAGGAACTTGTCCACCACCATCCGACCAATAGGTAACGTCTTTTGCTAAAAGTACTACTAAATCTTGCAAATTACTTTGATGCAAAGCCTCTAAGAATTTTTCTGTGATTTGCTCCTGTTGCTGATGGGAAACAGGAAAACGAGGACGTTGAGCTGCTATGTGCTGACGCGAACGCCGCAAAATTTGGCGACAGTTAGCTGGACTTTTATCCACTATCCGAGCAATTTCGTCATAGTCATATTCAAAAATCTCCCGTAGAAGAAAGACAGCTCTTTCAATTGGCGATAAGCGTTCCAAGATGACTAAAAACGCTATCGAAAGTGAATCAGCTAATTCCACTTGAAACGCCGGGTCATCCCTTTGCTTAGTTAGAATAGGTTCCGGTAACCACGGTCCTACATATTGTTCTCGTTGCACACGGGCTGAACGCAGGTGGTCAATGCAGAGACGTGTAGTAATCGTTGACAAATAGCTTTTAGCTGATTTTACCGTCTCTCCCCCTGTTTGTTGCCAGCGCAGAAATGTTTCTTGCACCATGTCTTCAGCATCAGTTAATGTACCTAACATGCGATAGGCAATGGCAAGTAGCAAAGGACGATACTGGTTAAAGCTTTCAAGATGATTCATCTTTTTCTGTTGATTCACCTTTCTTGCATACTAGAACATTTAAGGAGTAAATTAGTACTTTGCGAAATTAATTGTTCCGGGTGTATATCTAATCCGCCAAAGACTGCAAGTCCCTGTCTAATAGTAAAAGTCCTCTAGAGAAGACTAAGTAAATACCCGGAAAAATTAATGGGGTCTAAACTGGTATTTTGAATGGATCCAAAAGTATCTAATCCAATAATCTAAAGTATTAATTCACAGATAAAGTTTCGGAATCTTTGCTATTTTGCAATTTTTGAGGTTCATAACTTCCCGGAACTACTCGGGTTGTAATAGCAATGCGATTCCAAGCATTAATTGTAATGATTGCCATCAGTATATTAGCAACTTCATCCTGAGTAAAATAACGACACACATCATCGTAAATTTCATCTGAAATATGGTCAGCTGAAATCATGGTCACGGCTTCTGTAAAATTAAGAACTGCTCGTTCTTCTGCTGTAAAAAACGGAGTTTCCCGCCACGCACTAAGGGCATAAATTCGCTGTTCTGTTTCACCGTATAGTCTGGCATCTTTGGTGTGCATGTCAATACAGAAAGCACAACCATTAATTTGAGATGCGCGAATTTTAATCAGTTCCAATAATTTCGCATCAATACCACAACCTCGGACATATTTTTCTAATTGAAGCATTGCTCCATATGCAGCAGAGTCAACTTCAAATTCCATTCTGGGTTGCATTTGTAAACCTCCTGAGAAAACATGGGAAGTATTTACAAATAAAGACGAGATAGTATTATCTGTTGTGACAACTGATAGATAGATCATATATAAATTGCCACTGAAGTATGGCATTTGTACTCAATGCGTATAGACTATAGTACGTATGCTCGCCTCTTTCGGTTTAACAAACCGTTAGGATTTATAAGTTATGAGTTTTCTGTTAATTAACCCTTGACTCTTAACGAAGGTAACCTAAATCTGAAACAAAGATGACCCAAGTTACAGCGCCTCTTCTCAACAGTGAAATTTCCCCTGCCCAAGTTAAAATAGAATATCAAGTAGCAATGCCTCAACCTCAAAATCATTTATTTGAGGTTACCCTGCAAGTTAGCAATTATTCATCCCCACTATTAGATTTAAAATTACCTGTATGGACTCCAGGTTCTTACTTAGTAAGGGAATATGCCAAACATCTCCAGGATTTTGAAGCTTTCAGTGGCGAAGAACCCCTAACCTGGCGAAAAGTTAGCAAAAATCATTGGCAAGTAGAAACAGAAAATGTTGCTCAAATAACAGTTAAATACAGTATTTTTGCCAACGAACTTACAGTTCGCACAAATCATTTAGATGCTTCCCACGGTTATTTTAACGGCGCAGCAACATTGTTCCGGATTCCAGGACTAGATAAGCAAACAGTCAAAATTACTATCATTCCGCCAGCCCCCCAATGGCGAGTCACTACGGGATTACCGCCGGTTGCGGGGGAGAAAAATACTTTCCTTGCTGCTGATTATGACACTGTTGTAGATAGCCCATTTGAAATTGGAACCCACCAAGTACATCATTTTGAAGCTTTGGGTAAACCCCATGAGTTTGCAATTTGGGGTTCGGGAAACTTAAAAGTAGAACCAGTAATCGCCGACTTGCAAAAGATTATTGATGTCGAAGCAAAAATGTTCGGTGGGTTACCTTACGATCGATATGTTTTTTTCTTACATTTATTTGCCCAAGCTTACGGTGGTTTAGAACATAAAAATAGTTGTTGCTTAATTTATCCCCGTTTTGGTTTTCGCGATCGCGAGAAATACGAACGGTTTATGCAATTAGCCGCACATGAGTTTTTCCACCTGTGGAATGTTAAGCGGATTCGTCCTAAGGTTTTAGAAGTTTTTGATTACGATGGAGAAAATTACACACCTTCCCTATGGTTTTGTGAGGGAGCAACTAGTTACTACGATCTGTTAATTCCTTACCGAGCAGAGATTTATGATGTTAAAACTTACATCAAGAATTTAAATAAAGAAATCACAAGATACGAACAAACTCCAGGACGTCGGGTTCAACCGGTTTCCGAATCAAGTTTTGATGCTTGGATTAAACTTTACCGTCAAGACGCTAACAGTGGCAATTCGCAGATTTCCTATTATTTAAAAGGAGAACTCATATCCTTATTATTAGATCTACTAATTCGGGAACGTCACAAAAATAAGCGTTCCTTTGATGATGTGATGGTGCAAATGTGGGAAAAATTTGGTAAATCAGAAATTGGCTTTACCCCGGAAGAATTGCAACAAGTTATCGAGTCAGTTGCAGATACTCAATTACATGACTTTTTCCAACGTTACGTCCATAATACCGAAGACTTACCATTCAATGAATATCTAGAACCTTTTGGTTTACATTTAGTTGAAGATTTACCAGAAGAACCTTATTTAGGTATTCGGGTTAATAGCGAAAATGGACGGGAAGTTATTAAATTTGTTGAAGCCCTATCGCCAGCACAGCAAGCAGGAATTGACGCCAAAGATGAATTACTTGCGATTGATGGGCTGAAAGTAACAGCATCCCAATTAAGCGATCGCCTCAAAGATTATCAAGCAGGAGACACGATTCAAGTTACAGTATTCCATCAAGATGAACTGCGTAGTTTCCCTGTTACTTTGGATTCTCCACGTCCTAACAAGCATTACCTCAAAGTAGTAGAAAAGCCATCTCCTACTCAGCAAGAAAATTTTGTTGGATGGTTGGGTAAACCGTTGGGAGATATTTGATAATTGCTTGGAGATTTGAGTAATGAGTAATGAGTAATGTTAGCGCCTAGCGCAAGCGTACCGTAAGGTATTGCGGGGCGCGTAGCTAGCGTAAGCGTACCGGATCCGTAGGTAGCGAAGCTATAGGTATTGCGCACAGTAATAAGTATTTTAGCGCCTAGCAGTTGGCGGCGAAAGACGCACCTACGGTGTTTGTTGACGCGGCTTAGCCGTTCGCCCGCCCGCCGGAAGGCGTGTACTAACACGTAGTGCGTCCAAACGCGTAAGCGCAACCTGCATGATGTTAGTCAATAGTATACCTTTGGTATTGCAAGGCGCGTTTTACTCACACAGTAATAAGTGATTAATGACAAATACAGATGATAAATAAGCAAAAAATAGTTGTTGTGGGTGGTGGTGCTGCGGGATTTTTTGGTGCAATTACTGCAGCGAGAACTTATCCCCATGCAAAGGTAATATTACTCGAGGGTAGTCGCCAAACACTTTCCAAAGTTCGTATTTCTGGTGGTGGACGCTGTAATGTAACCCATGCTTGCTTTGAAGCAAAAGAATTAGTGCAAAATTATCCTAGGGGTGGTAAAGCTTTAATTGGTGCTTTTAGTCGCTTTCAAGCAAAAGATACAGTAGATTGGTTTACTAAACACGGTGTCAAACTCAAAACAGAAAAGGATGGGCGAATGTTTCCCATCACGGACAATTCAGAAACTATTATTGACTGTCTGAGTAAAGCTGCACATTTTGCAGGAGTAGAAGTTCGCACCGGTGAAGCTGTAAACTTCGTTTCACCTACGGGAAAAGATGGGGGGTTTGAAATTACCCTGAAGTCGGAAGAAAAATTACAATGCTACTCTGTCTTATTAGCAACTGGTAGTAATCCCTCAGGTTATAAAATCGCAAGGTCTTTGGGTCATAAAATTAAACAACCAGTACCCTCATTATTTACCTTTAATATTCGAGATCCAGAATTTCAAGAATTATCTGGTGTTAGCGTTAAGTCGGTGCGCGTACGTTTAACTGTTCCAGAAAATCCCCATCTCGAACAAACTGGTCCAATATTGATTACTCACTGGGGTGTAAGCGGTCCTGCTGTCCTCAAGCTTTCCGCTTGGGGTGCAAGGATACTACACTCAAATAATTATCAAGGTAGTTTACAAATCAATTGGTTACCCGACCTCAAGCAGGAACAAGTACGACAACAAATCTTAGCGGTAAAAGATGAATGGGGAAAGCGAGCGATCGCATTACATCGAGGAGTAGATCTACCCCATCGTCTTTGGCAATATATGGTTAGTCGTGTTGGGATCTCTGCAGAAGACCGTTGGGCGGAATTATCTAAAAAACATCTGAATAAATTGGTTCAAGAAATTACCCAAGGAAGATATTCTATTAGTGGTAAAGGTGTATTCAAAGAAGAATTTGTAACCTGTGGAGGCGTTCATCTCAAAGAAGTAGATTTTAAAACCATGGAAAGTAAATTAGTTCCAGGTTTGCACTTTGCGGGGGAAATTTTAGATATAGACGGTGTCACCGGAGGTTTTAACTTTCAAAGTGCTTGGACTACTGGTTATTTAGCAGGTTTGGGAATGGGGAATTAGGGATTAGAGTTAGCGGATCCGAAGGTAGCTATAGCTAGAGCGTGCGCGACAAGCCAGTCGTCATAGAGCCTGCGGTGCAGCGTCGGTGGAGAGAGCCTCTGGCGACTGGGGATTGGGAATTGATGACCTGCTTACTCTAGGGATTGTAAATCAAAACAACGAGAATTTTGGCAGAAACAAAAAATAAAATTTTCAACTGTGGAATTTTTCTCGATATTAGCGGTCAGATTTAAGTAATTATGGCAAAATTTGGAGCAATATATCTGTCCTTTGATGAAGGATTGATTGAAAAAGTAGATGAGATTTCTCAAATACTCATTCAAGTTGGTTACCTATTTATAGTTCGGTATCACCGTGAATCACCTTGGATTCAATTATATGTGGAAGAACCAGAAAACGTATCTGATTATGCTTACAAGGTGTCAAAAATATTTCCCAACAGACAAGTGATGGGTCTGGCTGCTTATACAGTGTATGATTCAGTTAGTTTTTCTCATTTCGAGAATGGAAAAATTGTTCGTTTGTTAGAGTCTGGATTTGAGAAAAAACGTCTATGGGACAAAATTGAAGGAAACACTCAACCTTGGGAATCCCAAATTTTTGGGAATATGAAGATGGAGATTGGTAGTGTGGGCATGGTAAGTTACCATATTCAGAAAATAGGTCAGTTTTTTCAACTACCGGGTTTTGGAATACCACAACAAGGAGAACCCTGGACTAAAGAAATTTAAGTCATATCTCGAATAAGAGCTAATATCGTTCAGTTCAGGCTAAATTTCAAGATTGATGCAGGTTGCTCTTAGGGACTGACCATAACATTTATCAAATTATTAAACCCTCACAATTTCCCCAAATTTTTTGCTTAATCTGAAAATAAGGTTCTTTCCAAATGGAAGGGTTTGGTAAATTATGGATGCCAAAACAATTGAAGTAAAACAAATCGCAACCCAATTACTAGCTGGTATGATTGCGAATCCCCATATTTATCCTACCTTCAGCGATGAAATGGCTAGGGGACAAAAAGAACAAGATTTAATCTTACTGGCTATTGGGATGGCACAGAGTTTAATTGAAAATACTGAGGAGAAAATCCATTCAAGAGTCCTCCAATGATTCAGGATAGTAGGGGTTAGCCGAAATAAGGATTGGAGATTACTTTCTAGCGTCGTAATGACGTAAATACGCGATCCGTGTGTAAGTCCCGATGAATTCAGAATCTTAATTTAAAGCTATATCAACACTTCTACAAGGCTATATCAACACTTCTAGAAGACCTCGGAAATTTATGGCTAGTTTTTTATTGTGTTTTTGTTTTTTACTTACCTACATGTCTAGCTATGCACTTGAATTCTCTTCCAACCCCCATGGACTTGAGATAAACAAGTCCTATGCTGCAATAGATAAATTTGACTGGAAGCGTAGGCAAATGGTGAAATATCAGCTTCGTAATCGTGGTATAAAGGATAAACGAGTTTTGGCAGCAATATCCAAAGTGCCTCGCCATGAATTTGTTGATTCATCTTTGAGGGATTTAGCCTACAGTGATAGTCCTTTACCGATCGGTCACAATCAGACGATCTCTCAACCTTATATTGTTGCTTACATGACTGAAGCTGGAGAAATTTCTCCCAGTGATAAGGTGTTAGAAATCGGAACTGGTAGTGGATATCAAGCAGCGGTATTAGGCGAGATCGCCAAAGAAGTCTATTCCATCGAGATTATTCCGCAGCTAGCTATTAAAGCGCGTCGAACCCTAAGCAGGTTAGGTTACCAGAATATCCAAGTTAAAACTGGTGATGGATATCAAGGTTGGGTAGAAAATGCTCCTTATGATGCAATTATTGTTACTGCCGCTCCAGAAAGTATACCCAAGCCCTTAATCGAACAACTAGCAATTAATGGAAAGATGGTAATTCCAGTAGGTAAGAGCAATCAAGAAATATTTGTCTTGACCAAAACCCAAAATGGTACCCTTAGTGAAAAAACCATCCCGGTTCGTTTCGTACCGATGAGAAGAAAATTCCTTCAATAGTAGGTAGTGTTCGTTTGGGAAGAAAATTAGCTGAATGGTTGTTAATTAGAAAGGAATTACGAGCTAGAAGTCTACTGCAACAACAAGCTAAGGAACGGTATCTGGAGTTTATCAAGGACAAGAATATTTTTCAGCAATTTACAGCTTTTTGAAAGAAGGAACCGGGAATTAAGAAACTTTCAAATAAAAACTTCAAATAAAAAATACATTACTTGTAAGGGCGCATTCCGGTGCGCCATTACTGGTAATAACATCACAATCCTGCTAAACAAAATAATGGCTTGAATAACTCAGTCACCTGATCGTCACTATTGGTAATCAATTTTAATCATGAAATGAAGTGAAATCTTCTAAGATAACTTACAACCAAATAAATCTCTATTCCATAAACTGATGCTTTTGAACTACAAAATCATATACTCCGCAAGGAAAACTATTGCTTTAGAGATTAATCAAGAAGGTCTAACTATCAGAGCACCCCAAAGAACTCCAAAAGAGGTGATTCATAATTTAATCAAAGAAAAAGAATCTTGGATCGATAAAAAGCTAAAGAATTGGGAGAGCAAAAAGCTACAAAATAACAATTTATACCAAAATACTACTAATCAAATCTGGCTCAAAGGTAGCCAATTTAATTTAAGAACTGATAGCAATGTAAATGATTATCTCATCCAAGATAATAATAAAACTATATTATTTAATAATAATTTTTTTGAGTTCGATAGATTATACGAAAAAGAGTTAAGCACCTACATCAGACCAAAAATCATTTTGTTTAGTCAGAAACTTCAAGTAGAAGTTAATACAATTAGGATTAAAAAACTTAAAAGTAGATGGGGCTCTTGCTCATCTAAAAAGAATCTCAATTTCAATTTATCTTTAATAAAAACTCCTACATTTATTATTGACTATGTTATTGCTCATGAAGTATCTCATCTAAAAGAGATGAATCATTCACCTGCCTTTTGGGAAGTCGTAGAAAGTATATACCCTAAATACAAAGAGGCCAAAATATGGTTGAAGAAAAATGGAAGATATTGGATTAACTAATAAGGAAAACATCAGATTTAGATAATCTCATATAAACTAAACAACCAAAAAATGAAGATGGTGTAAGAAGAATTCCAAAGTAGGATATATAAATTAATCCTATCTGAATTAAAGTAAATGGTGAAATAGTCAGAGGTATAAGATTATATTTGTCAATTACTTGTAACGAAAATTTCTATTTGTGAGTCAGTACAGCATTAGAATTGTAACTTAATACTATCCTTTAAATCCTTCAAACCCTTACAAAAAGCATATTTATAAGCTTTACATAACTACAATTAAAATCAAAAAACTGTTTATAGGTTGATAACACATTGATAGTTGCCAAAATGGCAACAATTTAATTTGTAAACCAGATACTCTTTATATATACGCGTTCTTGTGCAAATATTCCTAATTTCCCCGACAAACTGTTGGGGTATTTTTATCTCTATCGTGTACTAAATCATCCTTGGAGAAAGCGAGAAACTAGTTAGATCTTTAAGACTAGTAGCTAAAGTGCAGCACTGTGGGTACCAGGGAGCAATAGGAGATAGCAGTAAACAAAAACCCAATCATCAAAATGTAAATTTTGAGAATACGAACGCTAAAATCGAGAAGAACCAATCATTGATAATTAAATATTTTCCCGTAATGTTGCCAAGAGAAGAATTGTTAAAAGGTGTTGAAAATCGAGAAACTGTAGCTCGTGTAGTTGACCAAGCCGAGCAAGCAATAAAAACCTGGGAAATAGTTTTAACTGATTTTCTCTCACCACCAGAATTGGCAGAAATACGAGAAATTTTTCAACGTTTAACTGATGTAGAATTAGCTATTTGGGGTGGATATCCCCAAGCTGAACGCTGTAGAGTTGCGATCGCACGTTCCGATCTACCATTAGACCAATCTCAAGTTGAAGTTGCAGTATTGGATATTGCGGGTAATTTTCTGTTTGATACAGCAACCCACCGCGACTTTTTAGGTTCAATGTTGGGAACCGGAATAGTCCGGGAAAAAACGGGAGATATTATTGTTTTGGGGGAACGTGGAGCACAAGCAATAGTTGTGCCAGAAATGGTAGAGTTTCTAGAAATGAATTTGACTCAAGTACGTTCAGTTCCTGTCAAAACCCAACGTATAGACTTGAGTGAATTAAAAATTCGTCAACCAAAGAAAAAAGAAATGACTACTGTGGAAGCATCTTTACGATTAGATGCTGTTGCATCTGCGGGTTTTGGAATGTCCCGCAGTAAGATGGTCGATCTAATCTCAGGTGGAGATGTACGGGTTAACTGGAAAGAAATATCTCAAGCAAGTTCTACGATCAAATCCGGCGATTTGATTGCTATACGCGGTAAAGGGAGATTAGAAATAGGAGATATTGCAGTTACGAAAAAACAACGTTACCGCGTGCAGATGACGAAGTATGTTTGATAGGGGATTGGTAATGAGTAATGAGTAATGAGTAATGAGTAATGAGTAATGAGTAATGGGTAATGAGTAATGGGTAATGGGTAATGGGTAATGGGGACAGACAATAATCAAAATTCTGACTCCTAACTCCTGACTCCTAACTCCTGACTCCTGCTGTGCTTACGCCCCACTTACGTTAACGCCGTAGGCGCGGTCTGTCCTGACTTCTGCTGTGCTTACGCCCCACTTACGTTAACGCCGTAGGCGCGGTCTGTCCTGACTTCTGACTCCTTACGCTTTAAACTGTTTTTCCAAAATATTAACCAAGGTTTCCCGAGGTAGAAATCTTGGCATATTTACTATGATTTTACCGAGGGCTCCTGCACTTACAACTGTGGATTTATCTTCTTTTAAAGCTTTGAGGGTGTTACTTACAACTTCTTCTGGGGTAGAAACCTTACTGGTTTTACCTGTAAAGGAACTAGGGAAATTAGCTTCTTCAAAAAAGTTTGTTTCTGTAGGACCGGGACAAACTACAATTACGCGCACTCCATACTGACGATTTTCAGCCCAAAGTGATTCGCTAAAACTTAGTACGAATGCTTTCGTTGCTGCATAAACTGATAGGTATGGTATTGGTTGAAATCCAGCGATCGAAGAAACATTAATGATATTTCCTGAACGACGCTGCTGCATTTGAGGGAGAAATTTATGGGTTAAATCCATTAGTGCAATAATATTAAGCTGCACCATTTTGATTTGTCTTTCTCCATCTGTCTGAGCAAATTCACCATAATCTCCAAAACCTGCATTATTAATTAAGGTATCTACGGCTATCCCTTTCGATTGAACAGTTTCAAATAGCTCTTGGGTCGCTGATGGTGCAGTTAAGTCTTTGACTATAACCTCCACTTGGATTTTATGCTGTTCTTGCAATTGAAAAGCCAGTTTATTGAGTTTTTCCTCAGAACGAGCAACAATAATCAAATTCTCTTTTTTTGCTGCAAGTTCTCGAGCAAAAGCTTCACCAATACCACCGGATGCACCAGTAATTAAAGTTGTAGGCATTTTCAATATTTTAGAAAGTGTTTATTACAAAATATTAACTTCTCTAGAGTCGATATCTGCAAGAAATTATCCAGAGACTTAATTTATCTCGTGTCTCAGTGAATGTAAAGTTCTGAGAATCAAGTTTCTAAAATGAATTTTGAGAATAAAATTTTTATGGGTATTTGCTTCAGAGGATAAGTCGTGCTATTATTTGCAAGTCGCGGACGTATAGCTCAGTTGGTTAGAGCGCTACGTTGACATCGTAGAGGTCACTGGTTCGAATCCAGTTACGTCCATTTTCTAGAGTGAAGTATATCTATTTAATTAGGAAATTCCTGTATGTTAACTAATTAATTTCACTGTTAACACATTAGTGTCAACTGTTAACAAATTGTTGTCACAATTAATATTCTTGTATGTTACCACATCTTATCAAACTACCAGCCTAGGAAGTAATATCATTCCGGTGTAACCGGGACTGATATTACTTTGATCGCGCAACCCGAACAAGAGTAAAGAGGTTTAGTAGGTTGACTTGCGGACTTCAATCACTCAGCTTTCCCAATCACAGTAAAAGCAGCCCAATTTCTTGGATCGGGGTCGCCATCCCGAATCATGGTTAACATCGCTTCCCGCATTGCTTTAGCTTTATCAAATTTCTTTTCGTCAATGTTGGTATAAAAATGATTCATCAAAGTTGCGGTTTGACCGTCGGGAACTTTCCACAGGGAAACAACTAAAGTGGGAACGCCAGCAGCCATAAAAGCACGGGATAAACCAACAACTCCTTCTCCTTTGATATCACCCTTACCGGTATCACAAGCACTCAGGACTACTAATTCAGCTTGTAACTTTTGTTGGTTCGGTAAACCAAAACGTTCCATAATTTCCACAGTAGTGAGGAAACCATCTTCTTTACCGGAAGGAGTAAGAGCAATAGCACCAGCAGAACCAACAGCATTAGTATCATCAAGTAAACCGTGGGTAGCAAGGTGAATCAGTTTCGCAGATGCCATTTTTTGTACGATTGCTGATTCTGTTGCTTGGTCACCAATTAGAGCTTTTGTACCAAGCATTTGAGCAATATTGTTTGCTTCTTTCTCTGCACCAGGTAGTTGAGTAAGTGGTTCTAATTCTTTCCCGACTCCTCCTTTAGGCATGGTAGGATTACCGACAATCAAAGCTTCTTTACCGCGAGGAAGAGTAGGTGTGTTTTGTTTTTGCTGTGCTTGTTGCTTTGGTTGGGTCAAACTCAGTGCTTGAATGGAAGGTGCAGTGAGGATAGTATGTTTTTCAATCAGGTATTTATCTTTTTCGTCTTGGAGTGCAACGAAGGGAACTAAAAATAATTCTTGATGGGGAATGAAAATCACTCGTTGTTGTTCATCTTGGGGTAACAAGTCAGCAATGGGTTTTATCAGGAGTTGATGGAGTTGTTTTAAGCGGTTGGTCGAGTCGTCTTGAGAATTATCTTTTTTCCTAGGGGAATTATCGCTACCACGTCCTCTGACATCAAGCTGGTTTTTCCGAGTGATTTTTACCAGTTCTTGAAGAGAAATATTTTTGGGAAGAGGAACAGTACGGAATTGAATTTTTCCCTGAGGTGGAATCACCCAAACATAAATTTCATCTGGGGTTACTGAATATTCAACTAGGGTTGCATTTTGTTTGCGAGCAACTTGTTGAATTTGTGCAAGATTTGGAGCAGGGGGAATGATATTTTCCTTTAATTGAGGATTTCTGCTCTTGATTAATATTTCTACTAAAGCGCGGGTTCTTCCCCGTTCAGCAGTGATTAAAGCTTGATAGGGTTTCTTTTGAGCAACCTGGACTTGTTGTTGTAGACGGTAAGTTACAGCTTGTGTGTCAAAAATATTTACTTTATTGGTATCTTGGTTACCTAAGTATGAACGGATGTTTTCCCAAATCGCAATTGCTTGGCGGAAGTTTTTTTCTGCGTTTTCATACTGTTTTAATTCCCTATAAATATCTCCTAGATTGTTCAGAGAAACAGCTTGACCAAAAGGATTAACGATTTCCTTATCGATAGCTAAAGATTGCTGGTAGTATCGAATCGCTTTGCGGTCATCCCCCAAACGGTAGTAAGCATTTCCCAGATTATTCAGAGATTGAGATTGACCCAAAGGATTACCGATTTCTTTAAAAATAGCTAAAGATTGCTCTTGGTATTGAATTGCTTTGCGGTAATCCCCCAAGCTATGGTGAGCAAGTCCCAGATTGAGCTGAGATTTAGCTTGACCCAAAGGATTACCGATTTCCTTAAAGATAGCTAAAGATTGCTCTTGGTATTGAATTGCTTTGCGGTAATTCCCCAAACGATAGTATGCAATTCCCAGATTCATCAGAGAATTAGCTTGACCCGAAGGATTACCGATTTCCTTAAAAATAGCTAAAGATTGCTCTTGGTATTGAATTGCTTTGCGGTAATCCCCCAAGCTATAGTAAGGCATTCCCAGATTGAGTAAAGAATTAGCTTGAACCAAAGGATTATCGATTTCCTTATCAATTGCTAAAGATTGTTGGTGGTATTGAATTGCTTTGCGGTAATTCCCCAAACGATGGTAAGCAAGTCCCAGATTGGTCAGAGATTGAGCTTCACCCAAACGGTTTCTAATTCTCTTTGAGATAGCTAAAGATTGTTGGTGGTATTGAATTGCTTTGTGGTACTTCCCCAAATCACTGTGAACAGTTCCCAAATTCATCAGAGAATTAGCAATACCTTTGCGATTTCCAATTTCTCGATAAATAGCTAATGAATCCTCCCAAGATTTCAATGCTTGTTTAAATTGACTGATATTAAACTGTTTCCAACCTTGCTTTAATAATCTGTTAGCTTCTGCTTTACGGTCATTTACTGTTTGAGCAACTGCGGTGGAATCTAAAAATTTCAGCTTTAAATTAACTCCCCAAGATTCAGAAATGCTTAGTGATGCGGTAATTAGGGCTAAGAGAAAATATTTATTCCAGTTTATATTCATGAAAGTTATCCAAATCTGAGAAATTTTCTATATTTGAGGTGCAGAAATCGGCTTTTGGAAAAGCTCGAACGACCCAGAAACCGAAAATTGATTACTTGCTTGTGAAATATTTGTGTAACTATATAAATTCCTAATCCCCAGACACCAAGCTAACTTTGTTCCCATCCTTATCAGGAGTGCAGAAATCATGACTTTCGATTTGCTCGATCTGCGCTTTCAACTCGGGGGAAGGATTTTCTACCGCATACATTTCCCGAAACACATCTGACCACAGTTCTTTGTCTGCAAAGTATTCAATTCGCGCTAAAACAATTTTTTCTCCCTTTACACCTTTAGCTTTCAATTTGCTTTCGAGCTGCTTTAATTCCTCAGAAATGCGATCGCGCTCTTCAGTCTTCATAATCCGAAATGATTGCTTATTGGGAATATCCTTTTCAGAAAGTGGCTCGGTTTCTCCCCAAGAATATGCTTGACCTGGTTCTAATGTTTTTCCCTGATAAACAATGCTGTTAGTCTTAGATTCAAGATTTTCAGACCACATCAATTTATTGCTGCGAATATGGCGTACTTCTATACCCTTGATTTCACCTTGCCATAAAAACACCGGTTTAGTACCCCAAACTAATAGAGTTTCTTTCTTATCATCTGGGTCTTGGAGTTTGCCAGGAGTAATCATACACAGAGTTGGTTGTTTTGGCGATCGCGAGCCCTTCTGACCTTTTTTGCGTCGCAGTTCCCTCCAGATATCGCCCCAAGATAAGGCAAGTAATTGACGATTACCATCTTTGCGTATGATTTGTTTTTCTGGGGTGAGAAAATTCGTTTTGGTGGCAGCTTGGAGTGGTAATGCAGATGAAATAAACACCACCATGGTAAAAAATATCCGCAGTGCAGACTTAGGATTTGTCAGTTTTGTCATCATTTGTTCTCGTGAAAATTAGCAAAAAACTTTATCACCCTTATATATCTTTGAAAAACCAGACCCTATGCATTTTTTTGGGGATTAATTTTGATATTCTGGTTATCAGACTGAAGCGATACGCTTAGTTGCCTGTTTGCAGAACACAAACTTCATGTAAAAGCCTTTTAATTCTTAACTTATGATTTGTGGATTTCAATCATTCTGCTTTCCCAATCACGGTAAAAGCCGCCCAATTTCTCGGATAGGGGTCGCCATCGTTATCCCGAATCATTGTTAACATGGCTTCCCGCATCGCCTTAGCTTTATCCATATCGTGTGTGTAGATATTAGTATAAAAATGATTCATCAAAGTAGCGGTTTGAGCATCGGGAACTTTCCACAGAGATACTACTAGAGTGGGGACGCCGGAAGCCATAAAAGCACGGGATAAACCAACAACTCCTTCCCCTTTGATATCGCCCCTACCTGTATCACAAGCACTCAATACAACTAATTCAGCCTGTAACTTTTGTTGGTTAGGTAAGCCAAAACGTTCCATAATTTCCACTGTAGTGAGGAAACCATCATCTTTACCGGAGGGAGTGAGAGCAATCGCACCAGGAGAACCAATAGCATTGGTACCATCAAATAAACCATGAGTAGCAAGATGAATCAGCTTTGCAGATGCCATTTTTTGTACGATAGTTGATTCTGTTGCTTGGTCGCCAATAAGAGCTTTTGTGCTAAGCTTTCGAGCAATATTGTTCGCTTCTTTTTCTGCACCAGGTAGTTGAGGAAGTGGTTGTAATTCTTTCCCGACTCCTCCTTTAGGCATAGTAGGATTACCGACAATCAAAGCTTCTTTACCGCGAGGAAGAGTAGGTGTGTTTTGTTTTTGCTGTGCTTGTTGTTTTGGTTCGGTCAAACTCAATGCTTGAATGGAAGGTGCGGTGAGGATAGTATGCTTTTCAATCAGATATTTACCTTTTTCATCTTGGAGAGCGACGAAGGGAACTAAAAATAGTTCTTGATGGGGAATGAAAATCACTCGTTGTTCTTCATCTTGGGGTAACAAGTCAGCAATGGGTTTTATTAGGATTTGATGGAGTTGTTTTAAGCGGTTGGTAGAGTTGTCTTGAGAATGATTTTGTTTTGTAGGGGAATGATCGTTACCACGTCCTCTGATATCAAGCTGATTTTCCCTAGTGATTTTTACCAGTTCTTGAAGAGAAATATCTTTGGGAAGAGGAACAGGGCGGAATTGAATTTCACCGTGAGGTGGAACCACCCAGATATAAAGTTGATGATCGAAAACAATGGAATATTCAACTAGGGTTGCATTTTGTTTGCGAGCAACTTGTTGAATTTGTGCAAGATTTGGAGCAGGTGGAATCAGTTTTCCTTCTGGCTTCTGATTTATTCGTCGCCATAAGATTTCTACCAAAGCACGGTTTCGTCCTTGTTCGGAAATTACTAGAGCTTGTTGGGGTTGTTTTTGAGCAACGAGGACTTCTTGTAGAAGACGGTAGGTTCGTGCTTGTTCTTCAAAGATGGAAATTTTAAAGTTATCATCTTTGTGACGTAAATATGAGCGAATATCTTCCCAAATCAGAATTGCTTGGCGGAAGTTTTTTTCTGCAGTTTCATACTGTTTCAATTGCTTATGAGCAAATCCCAGATTATTCAGAGAATTAGCTTGACCCAAAGGATTACCGATTTTCTTTGAGATAGCTAAAGATTGGTGATGGTATTGAATAGCTTTGGGGTAATCCCCCAAACGGTAGTAAGTGTTTCCCAGATT
>NZ_JASJDK010000109.1 GCF_030065675.1 Mastigocoleus sp. MO_188.B34
GTAGTAGACTGACACGCCTAAAATGATGCAATAGATTTGTCCTAAAATTTATTTCAATTAATGATTTTTGGATTTTGCTAATGCACTATTTTAGCTGTGTCAGTCCAGTAGTTAGAGATTGAAGCAGTTAAACAAGCTGTTGAAAAAAAATTGAGAGAAACTCGATCACTTACTTGGTTGTAGTTATTAGACCCATTTACTTTCCTCCTGTAACATCAATAAATGAACCTGTTGTGTAAGAAGCTTCATCTGATAATAACCAAAGGATAGCTTTTGCAACCTCAATTGGTTGACCACCTCGTTTCATCGGAACAAATTCTTTGACTCGCTCAACACGATTTGGTTCACCACCGCTTGCATGAATCTCAGTATAAATAAAAGCTGGACGTACGGCGTTCACGCGAATACCTTCATCAGCAACTTCCTTTGCTAACCCAATTGTCATTGTATCTATTGCACCTTTGGAAGCTGCATAGTCTACATATTCCCCAGGAGAACCAAGCCGAGAAGCAACTGATGAGACATTAACGATCGCTCCTCCTGCACCACCATTTTTGCTGGGCATGCGTTTAATAGCTTCTCGGGAACATAAGAAAACCCCAGTTATATTTGTTGTAAAGATTCGATTCAGGCGATCGCCATCCATATTTTCCACTCGCATTTGCTGTTCTAGGATTCCGGCGTTATTAACTAATGCTGTTACTTTTCCTAGTTGTTCGTCCACTGTGTTGAAGAGATTAATTACATCAGTTTCGGAAGCAATATCAGCAGCAACAGCGATCGCTTTACCTCCAAGTTTTTCGATTGAATCAACAACACTTGTTGCAGCTTTTTGGTTATGGAGATAGTTAACACAAACAGCATAACCTCGCTCGGCAGCAAGATGAGCGGTAGCAGCACCAATACCGCGACTACCACCTGTGATGACGATAATTTTTTCCATTATCAAAATGACCTGAAAATTACTGGTAAAAATATGCAATACTTATCATTTATTTCATACTAGCTACATTTTAAGTGATATAGAAATTTTACGGTTGTTTAATAATAAAAACTTGGGATAAAAAAGATAAAATAAGTTACAATAATCTATTTTTTTAAATAGAAACACGAATTATATAAATGAACAAACAGATAACAAAGAATCAGCATTATGTACCACAGTGTCTTCTTAAGCATTTTGCTAATGGGAAAAAAAAGAGCAAGAAAAAAATAAATATATTTGATACTTATAGATCAGAACTCAGATATAATCAACCGATTAAGAATGCTTTCTCAGAAAACTATTTTTATGATAAAGATAATCAAACTGAAGATTTTCTAGCTAACCAAATTGAAACTCCAGCTTCACGAATAATAGATAAAATTATTAATGGAAATTTTGATTTAGTCAACAAAGAAAAATTAATTTTACAACATTTTATCTTATCCCTCTTCTATAGAACACCTGAAGCTAGTGAAAGGGCAAGTTTATTTGTAAATTCACATCTTGAGTCAGTGGTACGGCAACTTCTTAGCTTAAATGGATTTGACCCAGAAATGGCAAGTGCAGGAAGCTTCAATTTTCATCCCGACCATTTAGCCTCTTTGTTGGCTTTTCAAGGAGTGATTGATGCTGTGCTTTTAGAAGATTTAAAATATCACATTATCAAAAACGAAACTCAATTAGAATTCTATATATCAGATCATCCTGTGTTCATCTACAACTGGCTCTACCGAGACCTGGAACATCCTGAAGTTACAAGCATTGCTGCAACTGGATTGCAAGTCTTCTTGCCATTGTCACCAAAGATAACACTTTGTTTATACGATCCAAAAGTATATAAATACGGACAGTCGTCACGCTTAGTAACTTGCATTGACAATAACAATGATATTGAAATTTTGAACTCGTTTCAAATTATCAACTCAGATTCATTCATAGGATTTTATTCCAAACAAAGTGAGACTTGTTTAAAACGATTATATGAAAGATACAAAAATGTTAGATTACATCAGTATGAAAGCGATATATTATCAACCAATAAGGAAGCGAAAGGGAAAATAAAATCTACCCATTCTAGTTTTACAAAACAAGCTAAATTAAGAAAAAAGCCTTCATTCATAAAAATTAAGAAGAAATTTAAAGGCTGTGCTTTGTCTTACCAGGAAAGAGATCCTGATTTAGCTTGCATACATAGAGAATATATGAAACAGATACATGAACAAAAACAACATAGTATTATTGAATTAGATCGTAACAAGCGTAAGTAAAAGTTTATCGTTGCTGCAGGTTATAACAAGTGTGATACTTCTGGCGAGTTACAGTTTTATATCTACAAGGAATTTGGATAAAGTAATAACAAAGCGAAATCTTACGGAGATCGCAATATAATCTAGAAAATCACAACTTTACAACCTTAAAAGTTTTCAAACTACTATCCGTACAACCACTAATAAATCCGCCCATATCCTGAATTTTTACCAAGTAATTTAATGCTTCAGAAGTTACGACTTCCCCTGCAATTAACACGGGAATTCCTGGGGGATAAGGACAAATAGTTTCTGCACTGATATGTCCTACAACTTCTTCAAAAGATAACATCTGTGTGGGTGCGAAAAAAGCTTCCCGAGGTGAGATTTTTAGAAGTCCACTTTCTTTGTTATCTTCCTTGATAGAAAAGGAATGAGGTTTTGTTGCTGTCTGTTTGTCCTTATTAAAGAGGTTTGGGGGGATATCAAATGTTGCACCTTTACTACTAATTGGTATTAGAGATGATGGAATCATCTTCGCAAGAGTAGCGAAACTTTCCACCAAGCGATCAATATCTTCTTGAGTATTACCCAAACTGATAATAAAAGTAACATTTCGCCAAGATGCTAATTCAGAATATACCCTTAATTTTTCTTCCAAAATTTCATCAGCAGCAAACCCCGTCAAACCCAAACCAGAAACGTTAACAGTTAATCGGGTTTCATCTAACGCAACAAATCCTGGGGAATATTTTCCTAGTTTCTTTCTCCCCGATTCAAAATTTTTTGCAGATGAATAAGGTTTTTCTAAAACAGATAAACCAGGAATTTCACTAATCCGCGATCGCGCTGTTCGAGCAAGTTGTAAAGTCTGGGACATCAATTCTTTCCCATCCACAGCCATTTGCTGACGCGCTGCATCCAAGGAAGCCATTAATAAATAATTAGGACTAGTAGACTGTACAAGTTGTAAACTTCTACTTATTCGTTCAATATCTATTTTGTTACCCCGGACATGGAGCATTGACGCTTGTGTCATCGCCCCAAGAGTTTTATGAATGGATTGTACGCTTAAATCAGCACCTGTAGCTAAAGCGGAAATCGGTAACTCGGGATGAAAAGCAAAGTGAGCTCCGTGAGCTTCGTCTACTAGTAGAGGAATATTGTATTTGTGAACAAGATTTGCGATCGCAGTTATATCTCCACAGGTTCCATAATATGTCGGGTAAACCACCATCACGGCTTTAGTGTCAGGATGTTGTTTTAATGCAACTTCCACAGAATGAGGCGTGACACCATGAGCAATATCTAAAACCGGATCGTATTCTGGCTCGATAAAAATTGGAATTGCACCAGAGAGAATTAAACCCGAGATTACTGAAGAGTGAACATTACGCGGCAAAATAATTTTATCATCGCGATCGCAAGTCGCCAAAATTGCAGCTTCAATCCCACAGGTAGAACCATTAACTAAAAACCAAGTATGAGATGCACCAAAAGCTTCTGCAGCAAGTTGCTGTGCTTCTTGGATAACTCCACCCGGAGCAAAAAGATTATCTAAGTCCGTTAATTCCGGTAAATCTGCTTTAAATACAGCTTGACCAAAATATTCTTTTAATTTTGACGAAATCCCTTTCCCTAACTTGTGACCGGGAGTGTAAAAAGGAGCATGGGGTTTGTTTACATACTCCCATAAAGTATCTAGTAGCGGAGTTTTTGTTTGTGATAACACTTTTGTGTGAGTAATGGGTAATGAGTAATTGGTAATTGGTAATGGGTAATTGGTAATTGGTAATTGGTAATTGGTAACTCCTTCTGACTTCTGACTCCTGACTCCTTCCTGTACAGACGTAGCATGCTACGTCTCTACGACTTCTGACTCCTTCCACAAAAATTACTTCAAAATGATAATAAGATTTAAGATTAAATCTGAATTGTAAATTCTAAATTCTCATCTTAAATTCTCGAACCCAAAATGCTAAGAGCTGGTATTGTCGGACTCCCTAACGTCGGAAAATCTACTTTATTTAATGCTTTAGTTGCAAATGCTAAAGCTGAAGCTGCAAACTTTCCATTTTGTACCATTGAACCTAATGTCGGTGTTGTTTCTGTACCAGATGAAAGGCTCAATACCTTATCAGATATTTCTAGTTCTAAGCAAACTATCCCGGCGCGGGTAGAATTTGTAGATATTGCTGGATTAGTTAAAGGTGCTAGTCAAGGAGAAGGATTGGGTAACCAATTTCTATCCCACATTCGAGAAGTAGATGCGATCGTTCACGTGGTACGTTGTTTTGAAAACGATGATATCGTTCACGTAGCTGGTGGAATCGGTCCAGAACGAGATGTAGAAGTTATCAATTTGGAACTTGTTTTAGCAGACCTCGGACAAGTGGAACGCCGCATCGAACGAGTACGCAAACAAGCACGGGCTAATAAAGACGCTCAAGCTGAACTAGCAATCCTAGAAAAATTAGCTGCAGGACTAAATGAAGGTAAATCAGTTCGTCAAGTTGAATTAACAGAAGAAGAAGCCGAAGTAATTAAACCATTGGGAATGCTCAGTGCTAAACCAATTATTTATGCAGCAAATGTTTCAGAAGATGACCTCGCAACCGGCAATGAATTTGTCGAGCAGGTCAGGCAAATAGCTGCGAAAGACAATGCTCAAGTGGCGATCGTTTCAGCACAGGTAGAATCAGAATTAGTTGAATTACCAGAAGAAGAAAGAGGTGATTTTCTCGAATCTTTGGGAGTAAAAGAAGGTGGTTTAAAATCCTTAATTCGGGCGACCTACGAACTTTTAGGTTTGCGGACTTACTTCACTTCAGGGGAAAAAGAAACTCGTGCTTGGACAATTAAAGCGGGAATGTCAGCACCACAAGCAGCAGGAGTAATTCACAGCGATTTTGAACGGGGTTTCATTCGTGCAGAAACCGTTGCTTACAATGACTTAGTTTCCACAGGTTCAATGTCCGCAGCTAAAGAAAAAGGTTTAGTTCGCAGTGAGGGCAAAGATTATATCGTTAAAGAAGGTGATGTTATGTTGTTTAGGTTTAATGTTTAAGGTGGGTAATGAGTAATGAGTAATGAGTAATGAGTAATGAGTAATAAGTGGGGAGTTACTCATTCATTACCCAATCGCCAATCCCCATATGACGCTGTCGCGTCACGCAATACCTACGGTACGCTTACGCTAGGCGCTAACGCCAATCCCCAGTCCCTAATCGCCAATCCCCTCCAAAAAAAATCACGGCTACGATCGATTCCCATCTGAATTCTGGGGTATTCTGGAAGAACTGAGAAAATTGCCGTTGGAAATAAATAATGAAGCTGGCAAATCGAGTCGATAGAGTAAAACCTTCTGTTACTTTAGCCATCTCTGCAAAAGCTAAGGCGATGAAAGCAGAAGGAATTGATGTTTGTAGTTTTAGTGCTGGAGAACCTGATTTTGATACGCCAGCCCATATTAAAGCTGCTGCTCAAAAAGCATTGGACGAAGGAAAAACTAAATATGGTCCAGCAGCAGGTGAACCAAAATTAAGAGAAGCGATCGCTCACAAACTCAAACGCGATCTCAATCTTGATTACAAATCAGAAAATGTGATTGTCACTAATGGTGGTAAGCATTCCTTATTTAACTTGATGATGGCGCTGATTGAACCGGGAGATGAAGTCATCATTCCCGCACCTTATTGGGTAAGTTATCCAGAAATGGTCACAATAGCTGGGGGAACACCCGTCATTGTCACAACAGATGCTTCCACAGGTTACAAAATTACCGCCGAACAGTTACGCCAGTCAATTACCCCCAAGACTAAGCTATTTGTTTTGAATTCACCATCTAACCCAACAGGGATGGTATACTCGCCTGGGGAAATTGAAGCTTTGGCGAAAGTAATCGTCGAAACAGATATTTTAGTAGTCTCAGATGAAATTTACGAAAAACTTCTTTACGATGGGGCAAAACATATTAGTATTGGTTCCTTAGGAACGGAAATATTTTCCAGAACCATTATTAGTAATGGCTTTGCAAAGGGTTATTCAATGACGGGTTGGCGTCTTGGTTATTTAGCTGGACCAGTGGATTTAATTAAAGCTACGAGCAATATTCAAAGTCATAGTACATCAAATGTTTGTACTTTTGCTCAGTATGGCGCGATCGCAGCTTTAGAAGGTTCTCAAGACTGTGTGGAAGAAATGCGTCAAGCATTCGCCAAGCGTCGGGAAGTTATGTTCGCGAGAATAAACTCAATTCCCGGACTAAGTTGTGAAAAACCAGATGGTGCTTTTTATCTGTTTCCTAACATCAGTGAAACCGGACTCAAATCTCTAGAGTTTTGCAGTAAATTGCTTGACGAATATCAAGTTGCAAGTATACCCGGTATAGCTTTTGGTGCAGATAGTAACATTCGTTTTTCCTACGCCACTGATATGACAACTATCGAGAAAGGAATGGATCGATTGGAAAAATTTGTTAGGTTAGCAGTTAGTAGTTAACAAGTTAGTAGTTAACAGTATATGGCTAACGCCTAGCCCCTAAGGGCTACAGTTACCAATTACCAATTACCAATTACCAATTACCAGTTGCTAAAATCTAACAGTTACTGATTAACGATAAAAGGCGATCGTTTATCACTAAGGTCACCCCTTGATGATGTAGATTTTTCTATTTGGAAATCTAATCGCCAGTCCCCAGTCCCCAGTCCCCAGTCCCCAATTCCCAATTCCCAATCCCCAATTTCTGGATAAATATTCCTTTGAGCATCTAGAATCTAAGCGTATTTACTTTAGGTGGAGGATTATGGAGCAAAGTACCATAAATGCTGTAGAAAGTATTTTTGAGAAAGGTTTAAGCTACTTAGATGCAGGAAATTATCAAGCTGCTCTCGAGTGCTTTGACGAAGCTTTACAAATATATCCCCACGACCACCAACTTTGGCGAGCACGTGGTGATGTTATGTATGCTTTAGAACGTTATGATGAAGGCGATGATTCTTATATCAGAGCTGATGAAGAAGAAATTGCTAACTTTGATCGAGGTTTAGAGTTTCAACCTTACGACCGCTCACTTTGGGAAGCCAGAGGTAATGCTTTACATAATAAGAAACGTTATGAAGAAGCACTAATTAGTTATGATCGGGCATTAGCTATTAAATTTGACGATAGCGAAACTTGGGTCAAAAGAAGTCACAGTTTAATGGAACTGGATATGTATCCAGACGCCATTGCTAGTCTGGATAAAGCCCTAGAATTTCAACCCCAAAATGCTGATACTTGGAGAGAGAAAGGAAATATCCTGGCACACCAAGGACGTTTTGAGGAAGCTGTAAATAGCTATAATAAGGTACTAGCACTTCAGAGCGATGATTATTCTGCTTTGGTGGAAAAAGGTCGCTGTTTAGTTAATTTGGAGCGCTATCAAGAAGCAATTGATAGTTTTGACCGAGTGTTAGCTGCTGAACCTGATTGGTGGGCAACCTGGGAAGAACGGGGGATTGCTTATGAAGGTTTGGGGCTTGACGATGAAGCATTAAAATGCTATGAGACTGCATTGCAAATTCGTGACTCGGAATCTGGTTATACCTGGATTAGCCCTGACACCTTATGGGAACGGTTGGAAAGGCTGAGGTCAAAACGATTAGCTCATTACGATAGTTTAATTGCAAATGACCCCAATGATTGGGAAACCTGGTTGTTACGAGGTGAAGAACTCTCCGCTTTGAAACAATATTCGGAAGCAATTGAAAGTTTTGATCGGGTTTTAAGTATCAAATCTGACTTTCATAATATTTGGTTTCAACGAGGTTGTGCTTTTCTAAATCTAGGTGAAGATAGGGAAGCGATCGCTAATTACGATCGAGCTTTGGAATATTACCAAGAATCACCAATGGCTTGGTATTACCGGGCTATTACCTTATCTAATTTAGAGCAATATCAAGAAGCGCTGATTAATTGTGATAGAGCACTTAAATATATTCCTCAAGCTTCGGAAATTTGGGAAACTAAAGGTAACATTGCTTGGAAATTAGGTGATTTTGAAGAAGCAGAGCAAAGTTACGCTCAAGTTTTGGCGATTGAGCCCAATGCTTATCAAGCTTTATTCAAACGCAGTATGGCATTAATTCAGCTACAAAGATTTGAAGAAGCATTAGTTTGTCATTTACATTCTAATTCTTTAGAAACTGTAAATCCTGAGGACGAACAAGATTGTATTGATTCTCTTCAGTATGGTCAAAGTTGGTATGTTTGGGCTGAAGAATTAATACATAATGGCAGTGAAAATTATCAAGAAGCTAATATCTTACTGGATAAAGCTTTAGAAATGACTCCGGAAATGGAAGAAGCTTGGAATCTCAAAGCTTACATTCTGTTGCAGTTAGGTGTATATGACAAAAGTCTAGCTGCTTATGATCGAGCTTTGGAATTAAATCCGAGATCGGAACATGCTTGGTTTAACCGGGGACTGGTTCTAGAACAGTTAAGTCTTTATGAAGAAGCGCTTTCAAGTTATAACAAAGATCTAGAAATTCATAGTAAAAATCCCCAAACTTGGACTAATCGCGGTCGAGTTCTGCAAAATTTAGGTTGGGGAGACGAAGCAATCAATAGTTGTGATCGAGCTTTAGAAATAGAGCCAGAATACGATCCTGCTGTTTATGAAAAAGCTAGTATTTATGCAATCCAGGGAAATATCGAATTAGCTCTGGAAAATTTAGAAAAAGCAATTCAAATAGTCGAAGAACAAAATTTAGCAGAAACAGTTAATTACCGATTTTTAGCATATAACGATCCCAATTTTGATAATATTCGCCATGATTCACGTTTTCAGAAGTTAACGACTACTCAGTTAACAGTTTATGGCTAACGCCACGCCCTGATGGGTACAGTTAACAGTTAACTGTATTCTTGAATATAAAACCTACCAAACTTCTGCCCAATAAACAATTTCAGATGCAAATCTATCAATCGCTACGCCATAGCTATCACCGTGATTCCACTTAAAACTAGCGTTTCCTTTATCGCGTGCTCCTAAGACTAATATTTCATAGGTTGGCGGAAAAGATTCTGTGTCATCATCACTTGTATGAAAAAAAGTTGTTGGTAATCCCTTTTTTTGGTTTAAATGGTCGTTGGTGTTACCACCTTGATATTTGCGTCGCGACATCTGACGATATTGTGCAAGTAACTGTTTAATTTTTGTTTGAGGTAACTTCATTTTCAGTTGTAAGAAACTTCCCCCTTGTAAGTTTCCCGGATAGTACACAAACTTTGTATTACTTGCATTTGGGGGAATGACAGCAGGAAAATGTTTGACTAGTTCCTGCTGAGACCAAATTGAACTACGAATTTCTTCATAACGCGATGCATCAGTAATTCTTTCCGATCTACCATCATTATCAAAAGCTTGTTTGAACAAACTTGGATTTAAATTAAAATTCCCTCCAAGAATCGCAATGCTACCCAAAGACATTACAAAAAGGAGGACTATTTTAAAAAAATGCGTTTTATTCATTAATATTAGCTAAATGCATCCAAGTTTTGCGGGATACACTTAACTAATATCAAAATTCATGATGTCTAAGGGTTTAATTCTCAATATATTTACATAATCTTCAATTTATCTCAGTAAAAATTCGGTTTTGAAAAATTGGTAATGGGTAACGGGTAGTGAGTAATGGGTAATGGGTAATTGACGATATGCTGTAGGTATCTGCTTCGCAATCAGTAACTAGTAACTAACTGTCAAAAGCTGCCAACAATCATTCCAGCTAACAAAATAAATCCAATCCAGACATTTTGTCGGAACATTTGACCATAGACAGGGTTGGGTAAATCTGGTTGCTTGAGGCGAAAATATTGCCATATCCAACCTGCAGTAGCTAATGTCAAACTTACCCAGAACACTGGATTTAGACGGGTGACAAAACCCAAATCAGCCAATAAACCCACAGTAATAATAAAGAAAATTCCTACTGCTTCTGATACGTATTTACCGAAAAATAAAGCACTGGAGTTAACACCAACACGTCGGTCATCTTCACGATCGCTCATAGCATAAACTGTATCAAATCCCAAGGTCCAAGCTACTGTTGCGCCCCATAACAACCAAGTAGAAAGAGAAATATTTTGAGTTACCGCACTCCAACTAATTAAAACAGCAAAACCCCAAGCAATGGAAAGTACTAATTGGGGTACTGGAAATACACGTTTAGCCCCAGGGTATAAAATAATAACTGGTATAGATGCAACACATAACCAAAAACTTAAAGGGTTAAGATAAAGAGATAGACCCCAAGCACATGTAAGGGCGATAATCGCTACAACAATACCAACTTTAACCGAAAGAGCACGGGAAGCTAAGGGACGAGTTTTGGTTCTTTCCACTTCCGGATCAATATTTCGATCCCATAAATCATTTACTACACATCCTGCTGCACTAGTAGCAAGAGTTCCCAGGATAATTACTCCAATTAAAGGTAAGGGTGGTTTACCATTCGCTGCTAAAAATATTGCCCACAACGCCGGAATCATCAAGATTAATCTTCCTTCTGGTTTGTGCCATCGCAAAAGCTTGACAATCTTTAACCATAATGGTTCGGAATTGTTTAGGGGCGTATTAACCATAGGTAGCAAGTTGATAAATTTAAGACTACATACAAATAAATTTTGTCACACTTCTTTACAACTAGAAGATGTATTTATTTACTATCTATAAAATCAAAATTAGCGATCGCAAAATTAGCGATGACAAAATTAAAGTTATAAAAATACAACCATAAAGTTAAAAGCATACGATTAAAACAATAAAATTAAATAGAAGTAAAAGCTTTAAATTCAAAATAATGGAAAATTTGAAATGTAGAGTGTGATGTTTTAATATTTGGACGATCTTATCCCCCAGAGTTTTTCTCTTGATGGGTTACTAGTATAAGGTTTATAACCAAATAAAAATAGACTTTTAGATTTTCAAGTTTCAAACCTTAAACTTTCAAACCTTAAACTTTCAAACCTTAAACCTTCAAACCTTAAACTTTCAAACCTTAAAATTTCAAATAGTTCATTCTTATTTGTTCTATTTGAATTGTTTTAGATAATAGTGCCGACGCACCAATCAAATAATCAAACTTTTAATAACTATTCACCGATCTGGGAGACACATAAATGCTTGATTCTGTTTTGGCTAGTTGGGACAAAATGACTACTCCAACAGCCGATGGAGATCGAATCATTGCTGCTATTGATTTAGGAACTAATTCCTTACACATGGTAGTAGTAGAAATTGAACCGAAACTGCCATCTTTTAGCATCATTGGTAAAGAAAAAGAAACAGTCAGATTAGGTAACCGAGAACCAGAAACGGGCAATCTGAAATTAGAGGTGATGGAAAGAGCAATCCATGCTTTAGCTCGCTTTCAAGAAATAGCCAAAACCCTCAATGCTGAAGCAATAATCGCCGTAGCAACCAGCGCAATCCGGGAAGCCCCTAATGGAAGAGATTTCCTCGAACGTGTAAAAAAAGAATTGGGTTTAGATGTTGATTTAATTTCCGGACAAGAAGAAGCCCGACGTATTTATTTGGGCGTACTTTCGGGTATGGAGTTTGCCGAACAGCCACATATTATTATTGATATTGGTGGGGGTTCTACAGAATTAATTTTGTGTGATTCCCAAGAAGAAAAAGTTCTCACCAGCACTAAAGTTGGTGCAGTGCGACTATCAAAAGAATTTATTACCACCGATCCTATTAGTACCTCTGAGTTTGATTATCTCCAAGCTTATACAAGGGGAAAACTCGAACGTGCTGCAGATGAGATTAAGGTAAATCTAAAAAATGGGACATACCCTTGTTTAGTTGGAACATCCGGAACTATTGAGACAATCGCAGCAATAGATGTAAGAAATAAGTTAGGTGTAGAACCATCCACACTTAATGGTTACGAATTTACCTTCTCAGATTTGCAAACATGGATACATCGCTTTCGGAAAATGGATAATAAGGAGCGAGCAGAAATTCCTGGAATGCCAGACAGAAGGTCAGAAGTTATACTTGGAGGTGCCATTGTTTTACAAGAAGCAATGGCACTTTTAAATGTGGGGTCAATTAAAATATGTGAACGGGCTTTAAGGGAAGGTGTGATTGTTGACTGGATGCTCAAAAATGGCTTCATCGAAAATCGCCTACGATATCAAAGTAGTGTGCGCGAACGAAATATTGTTAAAGCCGCACAAAAATTTCAAGTTAACACCGAACATAGCGATCGCATAGCTGAATTTGCTCTGAGTTTATTCGACCAAACACAATACACGTTACATGACTGGGATAGCAAAGCCCGGGAATTACTGTGGGCTGCAGCAATACTACATAATTGTGGCTATTACGTCAGTCATAGCGCCCATCACAAGCATTCTTACTATCTAATTCGTAATAGTGAGTTACTCGGCTATAACGAAACCGAAATTGAAATAATTGCTAATTTGGCTCGTTACCATCGCAAATCAGCTCCCAAGAAGAAGCATGAAAATTATCGAAATTTAATTCACAAAGAACATCGGGAGCTAGTTAGTCAACTTAGTTCCTTATTAAGAATCGCCACAGCTTTAGATAAACGCCAAAATGGTGCGATCGCAAAAGTTGAGTGTACATATGACTCAGCAAAGCGGGAATTTCAGGTTCAATTATTCCCATCCGATATTAATGATGATTGCGCCTTGGAATTATGGAGTTTGGACTACAGCAAAGTTGTGTTTGAAGAAGAATTTAATGTCAAATTAGTAGCCAAATTAGGTTCTAGTGCAACAGTTACTACTTGATAACAACAAAATACAACAGGGGACTCCAATCCTTATGCTATCTACTCCTGTTCCCTATTCGCTATTCCCTTTCCCTATTCCCCATTCTGTCCATTTCTACGTCCAAGTTCGTAAACTCCGCAACCAATACAAGCAATTATTCCCACACTAATTGACCAACTGCGATCGAAAGCAAATTCGACCAACCAATTACACAAACCACCAATCAAGAGAAATGGCACAATACTAAAAATTGCAGCATAAAAGGCATTTTGTGATTCTCTTGCTTTTCGGGTTTTTTCATATTCCGACTGGCTCATGTAAAGAGAGCGCTCGGCAAAATTAAACCACCGGCTCAATTGTAAAATAAACCATTCGCTGACTGGTGAAAATCCCAAATATAGTGCTAAAGACCACAAACTAATACCAGAGATGGTGACAGGGTCTAAATTGAAACTGAAGGGGAAAATATCAGTCAGCATGTTTTTTTCAGTGGTTGCAAAAATTATGACTTTGCGTTATTCCCGCGCGTTGCAAACGCAAATATTTGCTAAGAAAGATTTACTAAAAATTTATTACTTAAAGTTTAAATAAATAATGTAAATTAATCTTAATATTATATTTTACATTATTTGTGATGCTTAGTGCGAGCAGATTTATTTTTGGATATTGACATGTAATATTTACAACGAAGATCTATGCAACCAATTGAAAATGGGTAACGGCTAATAAGTGACAAATGACATTGAAATCGCTTATTTTCAGTATTGAAGCACAAGCCGCTCGTATTTATATCATCCAAAGCAAGATTTATTGGGCTTCGATCAAAAGCGAAAAAATATTATTCTAAATAATTTAAAATGAATAATAGATTATACCAATCAGTTATTTCAGGAAAAAAGAATTCAAGAAAAAAATTTGTTTTATTTGGAATTTTAAGTATTAGTTCGCTTTTTATCTTTTGCCAATCGAGAAACCTCACAGCCAAAGCATCACAAGACAAAAAGCTACAAACCCAAGCTCAAACCCAAGTATTAAATGCTAGTAATAGTTGGAGATTTGCTTCTTTCCCTGTAGAAAATTTCCAAGGATATACATCTCCATTCGGCTATCGTCGTTCTCCCAATGGTGGTTCAGGTGTGGAATTTCACAACGGTTTAGATATGGCTGCTCCCATGGGTAGTTACATCCGTAACTGGTGGGGTGGAAAAGTAATCAAAGTTAGCGATCGTGGTCGTTGTGGTACCCACATAACAATACAATCTGGGCAATGGAAACATACTTACTGTCATATGCAGGGACAAGTTGTTAAATATCAAGGTCGTTCCTACATGCTCGATCGTGAAGGTGGAATCCAAATTGCAAAAGGTCAAACAATTCCTGTAGGAGCCAGAATCGGTCGTGTAGGTATGACAGGACGTACAACTGGTCCTCACTTACATTGGTCGCTTAAATTCCGAAACCGATATGTTGACCCCGGGATGATTTTGCGTAAAATGTATTCTCAGCGATATTCTTGATTAGGGATTAGGGATTAGGGATTAGGGATTAGGGATTAGGGATTAGGGATTAGGGATTAGGGATTAGGGATTAGGGATTAGGGATTGGGGATTGGGGTAATAGTAAAAATTTCTGACTCCTTACTCCTTACTCCTTACTCCTTACTCCTTACTCCTTATCTCTAACCAGATATTGCTAACTCAGTTTCTGGTGAATTTGTATACTCAGAAACAATCTTGCGAAACTCTTCACCCTCAATTGTTTCCCGTTCGATCAATAAATCTACTAAATAATCTACCAATGGGCGATTCTGCGCTAATAAATCTTTTGCTTGCTCGTAAGCTTGCTTGATAATCTCCCTTACTTGGGAATCAATTCTCGCAGCAATTTCTTCGGAGTATTCTGAACGATTCATCCAGTCACCTCCTAAAAATACTTCCCGATTGGAAGTTTCTAACGCCAAAGGTCCCAAGGAAGACATCCCAAACCTGGTTACCATTTGTCGTGCTTGTGCTGTTAGTTTTTCTAAGTCGTCGAACGCACCGGTTGTAACTTCTGCTTTACCAAAAATTACTTCTTCTGCTGCTCGTCCACCCAAAGTTCTAACAATTAGCGATCGCATTTGTGCTTTAGTAAGTAAACCCTGTTCTTCCCCAGGAATATACCAAGTCGAACCCCGCGATTGACCTCTGGGAATTAAAGTCACTTTTTGTACCGGGTCAGCATCTGAAATTAAAGAAGCAACTAAAGCATGACCGATTTCATGATAAGCAATTAATCGCTTCACCTTGCTGTCTACTAACGGTGTACCTTCCATCCCCGCAACAACTCTGTCGATCGCATCATCAATTTCTAACATTGTTAACGCCTCTTTGCGTCTTCTAGCTGTGAGAATTGCAGCTTCGTTGAGTAAGTTAGCTAAGTCTGCTCCGGTAAAACCAGGAGTGCGTCGAGCAATTGCATCTAAGGAAACACTGGGGTCAATTTTTTTGTTCTGTGCGTGCACCTTTAATATTTCCAAACGTCCTTTAAGATCTGGTGCATCAACAATTACCTGTCGGTCGAATCTTCCTGGACGGAGTAGTGCTGCATCTAATACATCGGGACGGTTAGTAGCTGCAATGATGATAATACCGTTATTACCTTCAAAACCATCCATTTCTGTTAATAACTGATTCAGGGTTTGTTCCCGTTCGTCGTTACCACCACCGATACCAGCACCCCTTTGTCTACCTACAGCATCTATTTCATCAATAAATACCAAACAAGGTGCGTTTTCCTTGGCTTTTTTAAATAAATCTCGTACGCGGGAAGCACCTACACCCACGAACATTTCTACAAATTCAGAACCGGAAATACTAAAAAATGGAACAGCTGCTTCCCCTGCAATAGCTTTTGCTAATAAAGTTTTACCAGTACCGGGTGGTCCAATTAATAAAACTCCTTTGGGGATGCGAGCACCTACAGCAGTAAATTTTTCAGGTTCCTTCAAAAATGTAACAACTTCTTGTAATTCTTCTTTTGCTTCTTCAATTCCAGCTACATCAGCAAATTTCACCCCAGTTTTGGCTTCCATCTGAAAACGAGCTCGGGTTTTACCAAAATTCATTGCTTGGGAAGAAGCATTTGCAGAACGCCGCAATATCAACAGCATAATTGCCACTATGGGCAAAATCCACATTAAATTGATTAATAAACTAAAAGCAGCTTTACTATTTGCACTGGAAATAGCTTCATAATCAACTTTATCTTTATTCTGATTCAAAATATTAATAAGTTCGGGATTCCGATCCAAAAGCGGTACTCTTATTGCTTTTTTTGGGTCTTCTGGTAAATAAACTTTTGCAAGTCGCTCTGTTTGATCTATTTCTACTCTCTCAACTTCGCCTTTTTTAATTTTTTCTATCAGTTGACCATAGTTTAATTTTTCTATTTTTTCATTTTGTCCTTCTTTTTGTGCAAAAGCGGGTGTACTAGAAAAAAATCCAGGTAAAATTACTAAACTAGCAGCTAGTAGGGTACTGAAAGCCAAGCTTTTGGTAAACGATTGTTTTAACAGCCCCGATTTTTGACCAATTTTATTGCTAGCAGATTTCAAACGCCCAGTATTATCACCTGAATTCATATATTCTGGATTTACAGAGACGACTTGAGAATCATCTTCTTGGGCTGATAAGAACAATCGCTTTTTCATTGATACTTTTCCTACAAGACTTTCCATATTAATTAACAGTTTTTTGCCACTAGCCACCATGAATTGGGAACTGGGCTTTTTTAGCTTTTCTTTTAGCAGGATTGAAATAACTACGTTCTCAGTCTAGTTTAACTTTAGATATATAGTATGTTGGTACTCTGCGTTTAGCTAGGAATCGTTCTAAGAATTGATGAGTACCACTTAATTACAATTATGTCACTTTTCTTCGATGCATATAATCCATACAGAAAAGGACATGGAAGAAGTTTGCTGTTGAACAGCATTTGACATTTCAATGGATCTATTGTTAGAGTTTAATCATAGTCGTTATGAGTTTGCTTTGTTTTAAGTATTTAGAAATTTGTAAAGTGGTTCGGAATTCTGAAGTGGCTGGGAATAAAGTCAATATTCTCAAGTAGGAAGATACAAACAGGAGATGACAAATAAAAATAATTAGGGAAAATGCAAAACAAATTTAAAATTTAGAAGCAAAAAATAAGCTAACCATTAATTGAACCTCAAATTTATATTCAAGTTTAAGTTTGAACTTAATTTTTAAGAAAATACTTTTTGTCTAGGTTTGTCTGAAAAAATATTTTTTAATTTGTTAACTAATTTGTTAATTGCTTTTTTGATTATTTCTTGAATTGAAAATATCGCAATTAAATATATTGTTTACAGGTGGTTTATCATGGTGAAAATAGTTGGTATTGCTGGCAGTTTGAGACCTCAGTCTTACAGTCAACAAGCATTAAAGTTAGCAATTGAAAGAGTTGAAGCTTTAGGTGCAGAGGTAGAAATATTAGATTTACGGCAGATGAATTTGCCGTTTTGCAACGGTAAAGATGATTATTTAGATTATCCAGACGTGGAAAAATTACGGAGTCACGTCAAAAATGCAGATGGTTTAATCTTGGCTACTCCAGAATACCATGGTGGAGTTAGTGGCGTCTTAAAAAATGCCCTAGATCTGATGAGTTTTGAGCAATTGTCAGACAAGGTTACAGGATTAATTAGTGTTTTAGGTGGTCAATCAAATAGTAACGCCCTAAATGATTTAAGACTAATTGCTAGGTGGGTGCATGCTTGGGTAATTCCCGAACAAATAGCGATCGGACAAGCATGGAAAGCTTTTGACTCAGAAGGTAAATTATTAGACGACAAGCTGTCCGAGCGCTTCGACAAATTTGCTCAAAGTTTAGTTGAGAATACCTCAAAATTGCGAGGGAAAAAAATTCCAGAACTGAGTAAGAAGTAATGGGTAGTGGGTAATAGGTAATGGGTAATGGGTAATGGGTAATAGGTAATGGGTAATAGGTAATGGGTAATAGGTAATGGGTAATTTTTTACTCCTTCTTATTTCACTTATTACTTATTACTTCTTACTTATTACTTCTTACTTATTACTCATTACTTCTTACTCATTACTTCTTACTTATTACTCATTACTCACAATCAATGGTGGTGATGGGAATGAGTAGCTTGTAATTGATGATTAACTGCAGAACCATCCTCCGAAAGCAACGCTTGAATATGCTCGTCAGCCCATTGAGCAGCCATTGACGAGAACTTACCATGATCGTTAACACATGGCATTTGGATATAACTTATCCCTGAATTTTTTTTCTCCAGATCGTGGATAATATGGTGTACGTCAAGTAAAGTTTCGTGGTTTTCTGTGGCAAAACCAATGGGCATAAATATGATCGCTTTAGCACCCAATTGAATCAAATTATTTGCAGCTTGTTCTGCATTAGGTTGAGTCCATTCGATTAATGGGGTGTCGTGATTGAGCCAACCCACAGAAATTAATGGATAGCGGTGAATTAATTTTTCCCGCACCAAATCGTAAAGTATTTGACTTTCAACAATCCCAGAAGTGAAACCCTTGGCTTTATGGGGACAGCCATGGTTCATCAGCACAATACCAATCTCAGATGCTAAGTAGGAATTAGCCAACTCAGCGTTAATTTTTTCTTCCACCAAGCTCCCCATCAAATCAATGTAAGCTGGTTCGTTATAAAACGAAGGAATATAGCGCATTCCTTTTACCCAATGCTCTTCACCATCATCCATTTGTGATAGGGCATTATTAACCTGCTCCAAAGCAATACCGCTAGTAAAAATTGAGTCTACAACTAGCAATGGATAAATTAATAATTTATCAAAACCTTGTTTTTTAATTTCGGCTAGCACTTGATGAGGAAGGTGTGGAGCACAAAAGTTAAATGCTTTAAAAACTTTGACTTTGTTTCCCCATTTTATTTGTAGCTGTTCTTCTATCCCAGCTCTTTGTTTTTCAAAAATTGCATTATGGGGAGAAATAAAATCATGATGTGTATGACCCCACTCATGGCGATCAAATAAAGCTAACAGTTTTGCTAGGGGTGGATATACCCAGGTCGGTACTGGAGCAAATTTAGCTGTGAGCAGATTTAAAGCCTGTTCATTATAATTAGCAAAATCTTCATAATTTTCCACTTCACCATAACCCATTAGCAATACGGCTACTCGACCGTCCCCATGAGAATGTGCGTGAACGGCTTGTGACTTTTCGGGTGTAGCAACCACAATAAATTCCTCAATATAAGCAAAATAGAAAGGGCGTCAGGTAACCGACGTATATTTCCTTTGGCAGTAATTATCACCTATCCTATCCCCCTGGACAGGATATTAATAAAAATTTTGACATCAGTTACAATCACAAACTATTTGTCTTAGAAAGATAAGAAAGTTTACTAAATATTCTCTTTAAGTTAAGCCCGATCTTATGTCATCTACTTTGTGTCGCGTTTGATAGACCCATTGGCAATGTTGGGCTAATAATAGATTTATGGATTTATGGGTCAATTAGTTCCATTCCCAGGGTTTTTAATGGCATAGAGCACAGGCACTACGCCATTCACAAGCAACTACGACCTATGGTTGTGTCTCCCAATTACTAAACTCTTATTTCCTAAACTCTTATTTCATAGAGCTTGATGATGAATCACCTATGATTAATATTTGTTTCTTGATGCATTTTAATTAACTACTAGCCCTTATTTATCTCAGTTTTTGAGCGCGCAGGTGTTATATTGACAACTATCAAATTTCTCGGAGATGACTTCATTGTGAGGAAATTACAACTTAAAAGTAATGAATGTAATTATTTGCCCTGGAATGCATGAAATAGAACTTACTAAAAGTTTTGTCTCAGGGTTGTCAGACTTCAATTCTGATATTTTCAGTTGTTGGTCATCAGTAAAAATACTAATTTATTTAGGTAATAACTTAAAAACTTTATCTGCATTTCATATTTTAAATTTTTTATTTGAGAAAATAGAAGATATGAAATCTCCGATTATATTCATTGCCTTTAGTGCTGGTGTAGTAGGAGGGCTACAAGCAGCTTATTTATGGCAATTTTTAGGGGGGCGGGTAAAAGCTTTTATTGCTATTGATGGTTGGGGCGTACCACTTTTTGGTAACTTTCCCATTCACACTATTAGCCACGATTATTTTACTCATCAAAGTTTACTTCGTATACGTGGTGGGAATAATAACTTTTATGCCCAACCTGCTGTAGAACATCTGGAAATTTGGCGATCGCCCCAATCTGTTAGAGGATGGTGGGTAAATCCTAACTTAACAACAAAAAGTACCAAAACATACTTAACAGTCTCTGAATTCTTGCATATGCTTTTGAAACATTACGAAAAGATTAGTCCGGAAAACCAACTTGGCAAAAGGGAGTGAAGAATATACAACAATAATCTACCAAAAATGGAAGAAGTGACCATCGATAACTTTAAAAAATAATTTCAAAGAATAATATTTTATCTTCCGTCGCCATGGATTCAATTTTGCTGATTAAATCTAAAACTTACCACTCTAAATTTTCTGATGTTTCCAACTGAACCTGCTGCTGTGAGTCGAGGATTTGGCGCTGTACTAAAGAATCGTAGTTTTATGTTGGTGTGGATTGGTCAAGCAATCTGCCAACTGGCTGATAAAATCTTTTTTGTATTAGCGATCGCCTTGTTGGAAAAATATCCTCCAGAACCGGGAGCCTTAGAAGATAACAGGCGTTTATTAATATATTTGGCATTTACTTTACCAGCAGTGTTGCTTGGTTCAGTTGGTGGTGTAATCGTCGATCGATTTCCCAAAAAGCCAATTATGATTGGCTCAGATTTACTCCGTGGGATCTTGACAATTGCAATTCCATTTTTACCGCGTGAGTTTTTAATATTACTATTTATTACCTTTGGTAACTCCTTGATCGTGCAGTTTTTTGCCCCAGCAGAGCAAGCAGCTATCCCAATTTTAGTAAAAAGAGAAAATTTGATGGCAGCAAATGCTCTGTTTACCAGCACTATGATGGGAGCAATAATTGTTGGTTTTGGTGTAGGGGAAAGTTTACTTTCTTTGGGTAAAAATCTAATTGGATATCAATACGGACAAGAGTTTATAGTTGGTGCTTTATATTTAATCTCTTCGTTAATAAAAATACCTGTAAATCTTGCCGGACGCCAAATAAAAAATAAACCTAAGACATCATTTAACCCTTGGATGGAATTCAAGGATAGTTTGCGTCACTTAAAGAAAAATCGCTTAGTCCTCAATGCAATGCTGCAATTAACAGCTTTATACTGTGTTTTTGCGGCTTTAATAGCTTTATCAATCAGGTTGACCCAAGAGTTCGGTTTAGAAGAGAAACAATTTGGCTTTTTCCTCGCTGCGGCTGGTGTGGGGATTGTCTTGGGTGCAGCAATATTAGGACATTGGGGTGATAGGTTCCATCATAAACCTTTGCCATTATTTGGCTTTTTGTGTATGGCATTTGTTTTAGCAGTCTTTACCTTTACCCATAGCTTATTAATTGCTCTCGGACTTTGTGCCATCCTAGGACTTGGAGCTGCAACTATTGGAGTACCGATGCAAACTTTGATTCAGCAGCAGACACCACCTGCGATGCACGGTAAAGTATTTGGATTTCAGAACCATGTAGTTAATATTGCTTTAACGGTACCATTGCTGGTTACAGAGCGTTTGACTAATGCAATTGGCTTGCGTTATACGTTAATAAGTATAAGTGCAGTAGTTGCAATGATTGGTATTTGGGCTTGGAGAAATACTCGTCGAGTCTTAAAGGACGTTATTTAGTTAACCAAAAATATCAGAATTAATTTAATATTTTTTATATGTATTGCAGAGTTAACTAAAACAAGGCTGAAATAAGTTTGAGTAAGTTTTGCGAAGTTAACATCATGCAAGTAGTTATTTAAGTTTTACACTAGTATAAAATTTCGAGATAACAATTTCGAGATAAAAATCAATAATAAAGTAAGCTAAGTTCTGAGGTTTGCCAGTGCTTTCAAAAGGTGTTTCTACCAAGGTTTCCTATTCCCGCAGTCCTGTAACTGAACAAACAAACAACGGCAGTAAGTCTAAAAGTAAAAGTTCCAGGCGGGTGTCTGGTGGTTTTGCACTTTTAGATAGTCTGAAAAATCATGGTGTTGAGTTTATCTTTGGTTATCCTGGTGGTGCTATTCTACCTATTTATGATGACCTTTATAAAGTTCAATCCACTGACACTGAAATTAAACATATCCTAGTTAGACATGAGCAAGGAGCATCCCATGCTGCTGATGGTTATGCCCGCGCGACAGGCAAAGTAGGAGTTTGTTTTGGTACTTCTGGTCCTGGTGCAACTAATTTAGTTACCGGTATTGCTACTGCTTACATGGATTCAATACCAATGGTTGTAGTTACAGGTCAGGTTACTAGGGCTGCAATTGGTACAGATGCTTTCCAAGAAACAGACATTTATGGTATTACCTTACCTGTTGTCAAGCACTCCTATGTAGTTCGCGATCCCAGAGATATGGCGCGGATTGTCGCAGAAGCTTTTTATATCGCGAGCACTGGACGTCCAGGACCAGTTTTGATTGATGTTCCTAAGGACGTAGCTTTAGAAGAGTTTGATTATATTCCTGTAGCACCAGGTTCGGTTAAATTATCTGGGTATCGCCCAACAATTCGGGGAAATCCAAGACAGATTAATGCTGCACTTGAATTAATTCGCAATAGCCGTCGCCCTCTAATGTATGTAGGAGGTGGTGCAATTGTATCGAGTGCTCACAATGAGATTAAGGAATTAGCAGAATTATTCAATATACCTACCACCACAACATTGATGGGTATTGGTGCATTTGATGAAAATCATCCCCTATCTGTAGGTATGTTGGGCATGCATGGTACCGCATATGCTAACTTTGCAGTTACTGATTGCGATTTGCTAATTTGCTTAGGAGCAAGATTTGACGATCGAGTCACCGGTAAACTGGATGAATTTGCTTCCCACGCCAAAGTTATTCATGTAGATATCGATCCGGCTGAAGTTGGTAAAAATCGTACTCCCGAAGTTCCCATTGTTGGTGATGTCAAGACAGTTTTGAAAGAATTATTGGCTCGCTGTCGGGATATGGGAATTGAATGTACAACAAGTAAAAACCAAGAGTGGTTAAACTTAATTAATCGCTGGAAAAAAGAATATCCCCTAGTTGCACCCCAATATCCCCATAGCATTTCCCCCCAAGAAGTTATTTCCGAAATCGGTCGCCAAGCACCGGAGGCAATTTATACAACAGATGTTGGTCAACATCAAATGTGGGCTGCACAATTTTTGAATAATGGTCCCCGTCGTTGGATTTCTAGCGCCGGTTTGGGAACAATGGGTTTTGGCGTTCCAGCTGCTATGGGTGCAAAAATTGCATTCCCCGAGCAAGAAGTCATTTGTATTAGTGGTGATGCTAGTTTCCAAATGAATTTACAAGAACTTGGAACCCTAGCTCAGTATGGAATCAACGTTAAGACGGTGATTATTAATAATGGCTGGCAAGGTATGGTACGCCAATGGCAACAAGCTTTTTATGGCGAACGTTACTCTAACTCCAACATGGAAGTAGGGATGCCAGATGTGGAGTTTCTCACCAAAGCTTATGGTATCAGAGGTATGGTTATTGAAACTCGGGAACAGCTTAAAGATGGGATCGCCCAAATGCTGGCACATAACGGTCCTATTGTGGTAGATGTTCGAGTTACCAAAGATGAAAACTGCTACCCAATGATTGCTCCGGGTAAAAATAATGCCCAAATGATTGGTTTACCCAAACAAGCACCCAAAGCTTCAACAGAACCAATTTTCTGTGGTAACTGTGGTGCAAAGAATGCTCCCAATAATAATTTCTGTCCTGATTGTGGAACGAAGTTATAAAGTTTGGAATTTGTAAAACGTAAATCCTCTAGAGACGCAACAGAGCCTGCGGCGTCGGCGTTAGCCTCTGTCGCGTCTCTACGGGGTAATCTGTTGCAATGATTTATTGAATTGGTATAGCTGCACTTGAAATCAGAATTTCAAACTGATAGAGGATTTGAATCTACACCCCAATAATCTTTTAATAATTCTCGGTAGAGATTGTCCTTGTGAATCATTTGTCGATAAAGCTCAATGGACAGATCCTGTACTTGCTCTGGGGAGAGAGTCCGTACTTTATCTGCAAACATTCTTAAGTGGAATTCTTGCTCTAGAGATAGTTGTTCAGAATTATTCATGGCTCGGTTATTGTTTGTGAAATGATTGTATATTTTGTTTCTGTTGAAAAATAAGATTAAGTGTTGGTAAGCCTGAAAACTACAGTACCAAGTGATACCAAATCCGATTTTTAAAACCCCTTTATATTTTTTGGGATTTCCCCCCACACTTCCCACACCTCCCACACTTCCCTCTCTCATTATAAAAAGGGGTAATTAACCCGGACTTAGTATGACTGTGACTGGATGGGGAGATTTCTTTTCTTTCCTTACATAGAGAGTTGGGGATGAATTAGCAAATATCCTGCTGCTTTCAGCTTTTCATTACTTACCCGCAAGCTCTTACCACGAAGATTCGGTTCAGATCCATCCCAATACACAGGTGGTAAACCGTAATAAGAACAGACAAGGTCGACCTGCTCTCTGACTGTCAAGTAGCTATCATTTACTAGATTGTAGATTCCCTCAAGTTGATTTAAGCGAGCAAACTCAATTGCTCCAACTATGTCATCGCGGTGAATCCAATTGATAAAGCGGTTACCCCTTCCTGGTAAAGTCATACCAGCTAAATCGCCAAACATCCTGACTAACTCTCGACCAGGACCATAAATTCCCCCCAGACGAAGGATACAGACTTTTTGCTTCTCGCTGCTTGCTTGCAGCAATATTTTTTCTGCTTCATAAAGCGCCTGACTTCTTAAGTTAGAGGGTGTGACTGGAGTCGTCTCATCAACCCAATCTCCTTGGCGATTGCCGTATATGGAGCAGCTGCTTAAATAGACTACCTGCTTTACTTTAGGGGATTGCTTCAATGCGTTTACTAGATTCCTCGCTGTTGACAGGTAAGTTTTTAAGTAAACATCTTCATCAGCAAGACGGTTACCGGTGGGAGCAACACTTACCACTACTGTATTTTGTTCTTGGAGAAGAGAATTCATTGCTGTAGCATCATCTCCTGTCATTAAGACCACTTTTGAGGTGGCTTGGGAAAGTGATGCAATACGGTTTGGGCTAGTAGTTGTACCTGTAACAAAATGTCCTTGCTGTTGCCAATATTCTGCTAAAGCAGTTCCCACATAGCCACAACCAAGAATTGCTACATTTTCGTAGAACGGACGGCGCGGAGCATTATGTTTTAATAGCTCCTGTAGGTAATTCATGTCTAGCTCAGGGATGTTTTCCCCAAAAGAATTATTTCTGTCAATGGAGTTATGCATTGTGGTAAGAATTTTGTTTAATATCTAGAATTGTTTAAATTTTTATCGGTGATATGGCACTACATAATTACGCCACGACATTGATAAACCGTGAAAAATACAAGAAGTCAACTTTTAACTGTCAAATTTCGATTTTTTACTTTTTACTTTTTACTTTTTACTTGTACGCAGCGCTAAACTTGCTGATTTAACCAGCCAGACTTCCTTCTGGAGAAATGGTAATAGGAGATGATGTTACTCCTGCAAGGTTCGCCTTAACCCAACGGCGATAATCATCCACTAATTGGCGTTCTAAACGATATCTAATCGTTAACAAAATACCGTTGAGAAAGGCGTTACCAGACTTTTCCAAAACAGCTTTTGGAAGTAGGTTGAGGGGAGGAGGTACATCTACTTTTACTTTCAAATCAGCCTTACCTCGTAATTCTGTAGTTTTTAAGAGGGAATAGGATGACAATTTACCATCAAGTTCCAGATGAAAAGACTGTGACAAAAACTCTGCACCACGAAGCTCGTAATCAAGAGAACGTAGGTGAACTGTCCCCTCAGCTTCTCTGCAAACTTGCAAATCGACAATAGGCTCAAACTTAAAACTCATAAATTGCAGAGGTCTAAGCTTCAAGCGAAAGCGAGATGGAGTCAATTGCTCCATTCGAGTAGGATCGGTAATTGCTTGAACTAAGCGCTGGGGTTGGCGTAGATATTGCTCAAGGGAGATAGCCTCATTAGGAACAGTCATCTTGAGAGTTTGAGATACTTGAAAGTGACTCATAATTATAGTTAAACCTCACAAATTAATCTTTAAAAACTAAAATCTTTAAAAACTAAACTCTGAAGACTAAAATTTAAAGCTAAGTATTTTTGTGATTTCGAGTGTAATTATTTTGAGTTTAATAAACTTCGTTATGTGAATTTTTGTAAACTTTGTTAATGAAATTGTATCCTTCTCTCTGTTAACCGAGCA
>NZ_JASJDK010000233.1 GCF_030065675.1 Mastigocoleus sp. MO_188.B34
TGAATTAGTTATCAATATTTTTGTTGATAGTTGCTATCACTAACTGTCTCCAAGCCTGATTATTACGTTAGTTCTGGCTCACAGTTAACGCTGTCCAAAACCAGACTCACAGCGTGTTGCAAATTTTCGGAAGAGTCTAATATACTAAGATGACACTTGTATATTAAGTATTATATATTGAAAGGAAATTGCACAGGACAGAATATTCCTCTGTAAACTTAACAAGTTTTAATCATCGTGCCGATGACAACCTATCTTAGAATAATTAACCTGAAAAATCAATTCACAAAGTTTATTTAAAAGCCTCAATATCTCTCTCAATCATAGACTAATTTAAAACGCAGGAAAATCCTATGATTTTGTAACTACACTTTTAGGGAATTTGTTCCTGCTAACCTTCAAGATACAGAGACGGAGCTTAGCGCAGCCATGCTATAAGTCTTATGTTGCGTCTATAGAAAAAATTATACATCGTAGTACTCAGTCCTATCTGCTATTCACCCCTGACCATCTCTTCGTTCCTTCAACTTCAAAAGAATCTCCTCATGCTTGGAACGAGTAATAGGATAAAAATAAGCCAACACCAAACCAATAATTAAAATTAAAGTAGGTATGGGCCCAATAATTAAACGTATCGCCCATAACACTGAATTCGGTTGAGTTGGTGGTGCTTCATATGCAACCGCAGGTATAAGTCCAGCCCAGTCTAAAATTCTCCCAACTAAGAACAACGCTGCAGCCAAACCCAACTTTTGAAATTGCACCACAAACCCATAAAATATTCCTTCCCGACGCTGTCCCGTATTCAGTTCATCCAAATCCACCACATCTGGAAGCATCGACCAAGGTACAATATAAGCCGTAGAAAGACCAACTCCTGCTAATACAGCTAATATATACATCAAACTAATTTGTCCCGGTTGGATAAAAAACAGTCCAGCTTGGGCGCAAATCGTTAAAGGTATCCCCATACAGTAGATAGCTTTTTTACCAAAACGTTGAGCGATCGCACCCCAGAAAAACATCGCCAATAAACTTGAAATCTGCACAGTCAGAGCCATTTGGCTAAAATGAGACTTGGATAAACCCATCCAATCAATCACAAAGTAAGGTAATATTGCAGCGGTTACCTGTACCCCCAACCAAGAACATAGGTAAATTCCAATTACGTAAAGAAACGGCTTATTACTTAAGGCAATTTTGATTTGTTTTAAGACTGGTATTTTTTCCGGTTCCTCAACTTGACGGCGTCGTCCTTGCATTATTTTGTAACGCTCATAAGTTCCAAAAACCGATAGATATACCGATAAAGTAGCTAGAAACCCACAACAAGCACCAAGAATAAGATAGCTTGTAGGAGCTTCTACCCGAGCAAATATTACTTGAGCCAAAGCCAGGACAAATATACTACCACCAATCCAAAAAGTAGATTTGACCGTAACTAGACTCGTGCGTTCGTCATAACTTTGAGTAATTTCTGCTGCTAAACTTGAAAACGGAACCAGAACAGAACTGATAGAAGCATAAAATAGAATTGCAACCACCGTGTAGTAAGAAAATAGTAACCACTGATTACTAATTGGTGGAACAACCCACTGCAAAAAGAAAAATAACCCCAATGGGATAGCACCAACAAGCATCCAGGGGTAACGTCTACCAAGTCGCGAACGAGTGCGATCGCTCAACCAACCAATCAGAGGATCGTTAATTGCATCCCAAGCTTTAGCAACGAGGAGCACTCCACCAGCTAGAGTAGAATTGAGTCCCGCGACATTAGTCAGAAAAAACAGGACATAAAAGACCAAAATATTATTCGGAATTGCTCCTCCCAACTCTCCAACGCCATAAGCAATTTTAGTTTTCAAGTTCAGTTCTAGTTTTTCTGGGAGAGAGTCTTTCATCAGGGAGGTGTGTAATAGAATTTACATCAATCTTACACGTTAGATCGAACGTAAATTGTAGTAAAGCAAATGGATAACTCAAAACCTAAATTATTGGTTTTTATTCGATCTGCATGCGAGTTTCCCTATTTTAGCGTTAGCTTGTGCAAGTCTTAGAATTCAATGTAAATCTTGGCGTTAGCGTAACAAAAAGTAAGACTGTTGGTCTTTAAAGAGCAAGTAGTTTTTGAGTTTGGATTTGAATTTGAAGTTGAATTTGAAGTTGAAGTTGAATTTGAATTTGTAACAGTTTGTAGTTTTATGAAGTAGGGCGATACAAAAATATTATATGTATAATCCTAAGTCCAATATTTAACCGCGATTATCCTTTCTGACTTCTGATAGACCTCGCATGGATAGACGTAGCATGCTACGTCTCTACAATTCATTACTGTGCGCTGTCGCGCCCCGGCGCTAACATTACTCATTACTCATTACTCATTACTTATTACTCAAATAGTCGTTCCCTTCATTACCGTTTCTCCACTGGGTAAAGTAAATCCTTCCTTCGGCTCGATGGTAACAAAAACTTCAGTTGTACTACCCCATTGTTTCAATGGTATTTGCTGTAATACTTTCCCTTCTGAGTCAGGTGTAAATTTGGCGCATTTTATTTTTTTACCATCAACAAAAGCCCACAACCGATAAACTTTTTCTGCGGGTAATGCAGACAAGTTTTGTAAACTCAGTACCGCACTTTGGGAATTGGGAGCAATAATTAAACTACCAGAATAATCACTACTAGGAGTTGTCCCCTTTAAACTTAGTAGGCGGTTATCAGGCTCTTTGAGCAGGGTTAAAGTTTCTTCATAACGAGATAAATTTTGTCGGGTGGTTGCTAATTCCTGCTTTAATTGTGATAATTCCAGCCTTTGTTGAGACTGCGATAAATGGGACTTAGTAATTAATAATTCTCGATGTAAGCGGTAGTTGCTAAATCCCAACACAGCAATTAACCCTGCTGCTGCACTTCCCACAAGTCCCAACCAAACTTGCTTGCTTCTCCAACGACGCGAAGATGGGGAGAATCTCTGAATTTCCTGCTCTGGGTAACCTGTTTCCTGCACTATATTTTCCATAACCTGTTCTTCGTAAGCTACTGTCTCTTCTTTATTCTCTTGAAAAGGTCTTTTTTCTCTTTGAAACTCATTCTCAGCAGCTTGAAGTATTCGAGAACGCAAACTTTCGGAAGGTTTGGAAGATGAATTTTTAGGAAGTGATAAAGAAAATAAACCTAAAGTCGTTTGTAATTTATTCACCTGGGTTGTTAACTCAGGATAATTTGCTAAATACTCCTTGACCTTAGTTACTTCATACGGAGTCAAGTTACCCAAAACATAACCTGCAAGCAGTGTTTCCCAATCTTGAGGTAGTTCAACACGTTCCATAATTAATCTACTAAATCCTTTAACAATTTTCTCAACTTCAATAAACCTTGGCGCGATCGAGTTTTTACGGTTCCCAGGGGTATATTTAATTTTTTAGTAATTTCTGATTGACTAAGTCCATCGTAGTAAGCCATCTTCAGAACTTCTTGCTGATTTACTGGTAGTTCTTGGAGTGCTTCCCGTACGATTTCGGCAATTTCCCCCAAAGATACCTTATCCATCAAATTATTTTGGGTATTTTCGGGGGTACTACGCTGACATCTTTGTAAAAGTCGCTCTTGCGATCGCTTTTGATGTAAGCGGTTGATTGCTCTTGACCGAGTCATAGTTAATAAAAATACAATTATCGATCCTCTATTAGAATCATATTTATCACCACGCAGAAATGCCAAAAATATTTCTTGTGTGAGGTCTTCAGCTTCTGTAGATTCTCCCAAGATTCTTAGGGCTAAACGATACACTGCTTCACCATAGCGATCGTATAAAACACCTAATGCGGACAAATCCCCTGACTGCATTGATTGAAGCAATTCGGCTTCTGACTGGTTGGATAAACTCATTTCAAAAAACACTACTGATGCTGAGAATTGGGTTCAAGATACTAGAGTTGTATCAAATAAACCACTGAATGCCAGTAACAAGATAAAAACCACCCGTCAATATCAGTGCGGCGCTTCCCAAACGAATAATCCAATCAGATTTACTCAACAAATTACGACTTTGTTTGACCAGACCAGTAAATAAACTAGCTAGAAAAATAACTGCTGTATAACCGATCGCATAAAAAACCATTGTTACTGTACTAACGACTTGGGAACCACTAGTAGCAGCAGCAGCTAAAACAGCAAAAAGTACGGGACTAGCACAGGGAGAAGTTACCAGAGCAAAGGTTAAACCAGCACCATAGGGACCAGCAACGGGTATATCAATTTGCTTTTGAGGTAACGGTAACCGAATCAAACCGGCAAAACTCAACCCCATTAACAAAATTACTATGCCGACGACAACATTAACATGTCCGCGAAATTCCACCATTACAGCGGAGGCAAAAGATGCAAATAAACCAAATAAGCTGAATACAGTAATTGCTCCTAAAACAAATAGACCTGCTTTAACCAAAGCATCGCGTCGAGAGTCAATTTTTAAGGTGCCAATGTAGCTAAGATTAACAGGAAGTAGAGACAAAATACAAGGGGAAATGCTAGCAGTTAAACCACCAACAAAAGCTAAAGGAAGCAATATAAATGGGCTACTAGTATTTTGAGTTTCAAACCATTGGGAAAAAGGAGTTTGGATCTGAGAAACCAGATCCTCCAGTCTGAAATACAAATCCTGGAACTGTTGTCCAAACAGAATTATGATGATAGTTCCCACAAATAAAAAGCAGGGTAGAAATAATTTCCCTGACTTTAATTTGGAGAAATTGAAACTCGAGAATTTTGAGTTGGATGATTTATTTTGTTCTCTATTATTAGACGCTACATATTTATCGTCATGAGAACGTTCATGATGATTCATGGTTGGGGATTGGGGATTGGCGATTGGCGTTAGCATTAGCGAAGCGTGACGTTAGTCATAGCGTGACGCGACAGCGTCATATGGGGATTGGCGATTAGGTATTAGGGATTGGGATTGGGATTGGGATTGGGATTGGAAAGAAACAATTACCCATTACCGAAAATTTGGGTCTAAAGCCCCGCCTTTATAAGGTGGCTTTCTGATATAATCCACGGCAGAGGTTAGGGTAATCAACCTCTTAAAACACCCAGTGCCGAGAGGTAGCGAACCTTGAAAACTAAAGATATAAGGTTTTGTGCAGAAAAAAGCTTGCACAGGTAAAATCTTTAAGCATCAAGCACAGAGAAACCAAATTTTATTAGTCTTCTCAAGGTAGGACAGGGCATGTCCGAACCAACTCTGTAATGGGTTAAACGCTTAAGGAGAGAACCATCTCTGGGCTAGATACCGTAAGGAATTTAGTTTAAGTGGACTCGTTGAACTAAGAATCTCCGTCCTTATAGGACGGCAGAGTGTCA
>NZ_JASJDK010000234.1 GCF_030065675.1 Mastigocoleus sp. MO_188.B34
CTTCTAAAGTGATATGGCGGTTTTCTACTGAGGATGCCAGGGTGAAACTCCAACATCTTTATCCAGTTTTTGAGGAGGAATCCGTTAGTTCTAATGCAACATTTTAGCTGTGTCAGTCCACTACAATACCCAATTTTTTATATGAAGAGAACACACTCAATACGATTCGGTTAAGGTTTATGCGTTGTAATTTTGGGTGTGTAGAGACGTAAAATTTTACGTCTCTACAGGGATCTGGTTGGTAAACAGATATATTATCCGAACCGTATTGAGGACACACTTTACTAACAATAATCAAACCGGATTCCTGTATTTACTTATCACTCATTACTCATTACTTATTACTCATTATTTACCAGCTTTACACCCCGCGTTACTTGCTGGATCCAACCAATATACTCGGTTTGTACGGAATCAAATCCAGCAGTTTGCATCCAATCATCCACACTCCCGCTAGCATATACTTTCGAGTAAGGTTCTCTAAAAAGTTCAATTAACCAATCGGTGTGACGAAGGATTTTTTGATTTCCATCCAAAACGATCGCTTCCCCTCCTGGTTTAAGTAAGCGGAAGCATTCTTGCAAAATTAATTGGGAAATATTAGGTGGTGTTTCATGTAGTAAAAACGAAACCGTCACCAAATCGAAAGTATTGGATTCCAAACCGGTAGATTCAGCTAAACCATGAAGGAAATTTATATCTAATTTTGCTTTTCGTGCTTTGTGTTCTGCTAAAACCAGCATATGAGTAGATAAATCCAACCCAATAGTGGTTGCTTGTGGATAAGCCTGTTTTAGCATTAAGGTAGTTGAAGCGGTACCACAACCAAGGTCGAGAATTAGTAGTGGTTTAGATTCAATTACAGCAATTAACTGTTGACGAACCCAAGTTTCATTTGGTGGTGAAGCGAATGCTGTTACTAAATCGTACGTAATTGCTGCGATCGGGTTTAAGTAGCCATTTTCGATCCCATGAAAATTTTGACTGCTGTAATATTGTGGATAACTTAGCTCTGGATTGCAAAAACGAATTCCTTCTTTTTCCCAATTTGTACTTTCATAAATTCGCAGCTTTTCTTTACCGATGAGAAGACGGATAATTGATTTAAAAGAAAGCTGCAAGATTTGATGATGAATTCCTGTCACAGCAATCTTTTTTATAAATACTCATTTAATAGGATATAACATTTATGATTTTTTCGCCTGAATATTAATATCTTTAAATTCTAAAGGTTATATATTAAGAAATAGGAAAACTAACATACTTTCAATTAAATAATGAAAAAAAATATTGTTGTCTCAATCAAATTTATCTCTACATTATTGATTACATGTGCTATTGGGTTAGAATTATGGAATATTTATGCTATATATACTCAAGCTCAAATTCCAAATTTTCTACACCCAGTTTTTTGGATTGAACGCTTTGCTGTTATAAGTCATCTAATTGAAGGAATTATAGCTGCCTATTTCGCGCCTTCACATAATAAAACACCTCTCAAATATGGTATTTACACCTTTTTTGTTGGTACTGTTGGTTTATTAGAACTTTTTGAGAAAACAAATCATCTTTTTGAAGATAGATAAGTTTAAAGTGTTTACAAGTATAATAATCAACTTTCGGAAAAAAACTCAAAAATTAATTTAGTGAATTTAATATATAGCAGTAAAATAGTGGATATAGTAACTTTGATTAAATTTTTAAGTAGATTTTGAACAATTATTTTAAATAATTATTTTGAACAATATTAACTCCCTATTGTTACCCTTTGATGTTCCTGCATCGAATGGCAATCATCATTCCAGAATTTATAAAACTTTAATGTCAAACTCCAAGCTCTAGAGAGATACAATATTGTATTAGGGGACTAAAAACTTAAGCCTTTGGATTTTAAGCTTTGAGATTCTAAACTTTTAGATTCTAAGCCTTTAAACTAAAACTTGAGTATCAATAATTATTCTCCCCTATAAACTCCAAAGCTTGCGTGAATCACTCATGAAAGACTTGGAACAAAGGAAAAACTGGTTTTCTCCGGTCGCTGCTGCTTATAACAAAGCTAGACCCAGTTATCCCACGCAAATTGTTCGTCGTGTAGTAGAGTTAGCTCGACTTTCCTCTGATTCAATTATTCTTGAATTGGGCTGTGGTCCGGGGACTGCAACTATTACATTTGCTCAACTAGGTTTCTCAATGCTATGCATAGAGCCAAGTCAAGATTTTTACGAGATAGCCCTACGTAATTGTCAACAATATCCAAAAATAGAAATAAACCGTACTTCCTTTGAAGAATGGGAGTTAGAGACTAATAGGTTTGATGCGGTAATGGCTGCAAGTGCTTTTCATTGGATATCACCTCAGGTTGCTTATTCTAAAGCTGCTGATGCTCTCAAAGATGACGGTTTCTTAATTTTATTGTGGAATATGACACCCCAAATTCCATATGAAGTATATCAAGTACTCAACGAAGTTTATGGAACTCAAGCTCCACCATTAACACGATATGAAACCAGAGAAACCCAAGAAAAAATCCTTTGGGGCTTTGGACGGAATATTCTCAAATCTGGACGATTTAAAGGGTTAATATCCGAAAATATACTTTGCAAAATAAGTTACCAAGTTGATGTTTATCTTGAACTTCTAAGTACTTTTTCACCATATCGAAACATACCACCTTCCCACAGAGATTCTTTGTTCAGAGGTTTAAGAAAAGTGATTCAAAATCATTTTGGAGATTATATTCAAATCTCATACTTGAGTGCTTTTCATGTTGCTCAAAAAATCTAGTTATTTAGGGAACAGGGAACAGAGGATAAGAGAAAGATAATATAAACCGAAGTCATCCTTCTCGAAGCTCTCCCTAGTTTAACCACCTCCTAACCTCCCCCGTTAGCGGAAGCGTTAACGTAGTGTTCGCCGTATGCGCGTGCTCGATGTAAGTCTTTGCGTCAGCATTGGGAGGAATATTGATTGACCTATGGTAAATAGTTGTAAAGAAATGTAAAGTATTTACATACGGATTTTTAATGTGCGACGAAAACAGTGGGATTTCAAAGAGCATTACCCTTCGGTAAAAAGTTAAAGTTTTCACGAGTTCAGCTTATTTTGGCAGATAGTTTGACAATATTCTGGGGTGATTGGTTGGATTTACGGGTGCGAATTCCCCAAATTGCGTCGTCGGGTTTAATTTCACCACTGATATATATTATTGCTTTCGGTTTAGGTTTAGGTACTTCAATTAGACCTGGTTCAGTAATTAGCAGCGACTATAACAGCTATTTAGAATTTATCCTACCGGGAATGATAGCCCTTTCCTCAATGACAATTAGCTTTGCTGGGACGACTTTTTCTATTTGTGGCGATCGCCTGTTTAGCAAATCCTTTGAAGAATTATTGTTAGTACCGATAAATCCCCTATCTTTGCATTTAGGGAAAATGTCCGCAGGAATTGTACGTGGGTTGTTGACTTCTGGATCGGTGATTATCTTAGCTTTGTTATTCACCCAGAATTTAGGTTTCCTCAATCCTTTATTTTTATTGATTTTGGTTCTTAACTGCGCGGTATTTGCTGGTTTAGGAGTAATTACTGGTTTAACGGTCAAATCTCTGGAATCTGTGGGACTTTACAACAATTTTGTCATAATTCCCATGTCTTTCTTAGGTGCAACCTTTTTCGATCCTGCGACATTACCAGTAGGATTAAAATTTTTAGTTTATTTATTACCTTTAACTTACGCTAGTACTGGTTTACGCGCTGCTGTTTATGCACCTTTATCGGATTTTCCTTGGTACAGCGTACCGATTTTATTTGCGATCGCAGCAGCTTTATCTGTGTGGGGAGCATATAAGTTTTCTAATCAGCAAGATTAGCGTAAGTAAAATTCAAAAGTCAAAATTCAAAATTTATTTTGGAAATGTAGATTAGAGACGTTGCATGTAACGTCTCCACAAACTTAATTTGTTATTCATTTCTTCTCCCCGCTCCCTGCTTTCTGCTCCCTGCCCCATTCCGGGTAATTCGAGTTGAATAGGTGTTTGTGGTTGTTGGGATTTTTTATTACTGCGGGTTTTGGTGGTTTTAGTTTTGGTTTTTTTTGCAGCTTTGGTTTGCTGTTGGAGTTTTTCTCGTTCTGCGCGGATGCGTTCTAATAAAATTGATGCGGGTTCGTCGTTGGGATCTTGGGGGATAAAATAGACATCTCCAGAAATGAGATATCACCCCTGACTACATAAGGCTTTTATATTCTTTTTCGGAGATGTCTAATGATATAGTTCCCGATAAATCATCTCTAAAGAAATGGAATCAAAGGGAAGAGACAGTTCCGAGGCAATTAAGTAAAATTGCCCTTCGTCCGAAAGGAGAAGAATTCAGATGAGCAATGTAGAGTTAGGCTGCATTCTGCATTTTACGCTGCACACAGGTGTAGTTAGATCGTACCGTCTAACTCATGCTCGCTCGCAATTGGAGGTTATTATGAGTAAATTGCAAATTACTTACGACGGGTCTGGGCATTGTACTGCAAGGCAGAAAGCACAAGGAAAGACTGTGGCCATTGATTGTCCCTATGCTGGTGGTAAAGAGTTTTCTCCTACAAATTTGGTGGGAGCAGGACTAGCCAGCTGTATGCTTTTATCTATGGGAACCCTCGCAGTGCGAGACAAATTGGACATTTCCGGCACCTGCGTGGATGTAGAACTCTCCATAACTGACAAGCCGATTAAGCGCATCGGAGCAATCGATTTAACGTTCAATATGCCAACAAATTTTGCTGCGGCAGATCGCGTTAAGTTGGAATCGGCGGCGGGGAAGTGCCCGATCAAAAACAGTTTTCATTCTGAAGTTCCGATTTTTGTAAGCTTCAACTATCCGGAATAAATTGATAGAAAAGCTACTAGTAGAGGTTGGCGCTCCTGTGCCTTCATACAATTTTTGTACGCTAAGCACCCCGGCAAGAATAAGTTGCACGTGCAACTTATTTTATGCTCAATCCTAAGGGGTTATGTATCAATACATAACCCCTTAGCTGGAAGGTTGTTGGTTTTGACTGCTTTTATTGCTGGTTTTCCTCATAATTTCCTCAAATCTTGGGCAGATAATTTAAGGCAAAATGATAAATAATGATGCCTCTGCTCGCTGAATAAGCCCTATCTTTTGAAAAGAGGAGATTCAATTTATGGATTTTTATCTGGCTGAAACTAACAATACCTTCGCCAATTTACGAGGGTGAGTTGATGTGTAAACTCCCATTTCTCCGATGCTTGGCAAAAACAATAAGTCCTAAAAATTCCTTCACAGTTTTACGCAAAGCTATTTTTAACGTGTTGCTTA
>NZ_JASJDK010000110.1 GCF_030065675.1 Mastigocoleus sp. MO_188.B34
CCTGTCACAGATCGGGGCGAAGTTATCGCTATTTTGCAAAATGTTTCCCCTGATTTGACTATTTCTGGTCCTGGATTTGCTTTTGTTTAACAAATACTAGGAATAGTAATAAATGAAATCTTAAATTTGTGCTTTTATTGATTGTTAACATCAAGTATCTAAATTAAAAGTACAAACTTAGCTGTAGAGATGTGGTATTCTGCATCTCTACAAAACTATTTTTGCAGTTTATTTTTATAACTTCATTGCTAGAGATAAGTATACAACAAAAGCGGAGATTGCTATTTCGTTTTAATTGTATAACTTGACTTCTCTTAGCTTAACATTAGTGATAGTGGGTATAAGTCCAGGCACGTCAACATATAATTCTGAGATTATTTTTAGTGAAATTTTACTGATTATCTTGATTCAAAGCTTCAAAACCAGATACAATGTCAAGCAGTTCAGATGTAATAGAGCTTTGACGTTGATGACGATATTCAGAATTGAGTTCTGTTAAGCGTTCTTCAATATTTTTTTGCGCCGCTTGCATGGATGCTACACGACTAGCATTTTCGCTAGCTAATGATTCTGCAAACGCTTGATACAAAGAAACAAAAAGATATTGACGGATTATAGACGAAAATAATTCATTCCAATTCATTGTAAACATTGGTAGACCTTCTGAATACCATGGTTTCTGTTCTAAACTCTGCAACCATTCAGCATTCATGGGTAAAAGTTGCAAATTTTGAGGACGATAGGACACAGCAGAAAAGGATTTATTATAAAAAAGAATAATTTTATCCACGGGTAAAACCACAGAGTCCCCATCCTTCGAGGAGGTTAGCTTATCTTCTTGGGGAAATCTCCAGCTTTCAATCATTAATAATATCTCTTGAACCATTGATGTGATGCCTACAACAGAATTGGGTAAAGAAAATTGCATATCAATTCTTTGTTTCGCTGCTTCTAGGTAAGGAATTAAGCGCCCACCAACCGCTGCGATCGCACATTTTTCTGGTTCGATCTGCAGTTCTTTGAGTTGTTTGAGAGTGTAGGATACTATTTGTTCGTTAAATTGACCGCATAGGCCGTGGTCTGAGCCAAAAATTACTACACCCACCTTTCGATTTGATTTGTGGTCAGCCACATTGCTAGGGAGCATAACAGGTTGTTCGCTTAAGTAACGATGGCGAAGTAAAACTTGTAATCCCATTTCGACCGTGCGATTATAGTCTGCCAGCGCCGTTACAGCTGTCTCATATTGGCGAATACTTACAATAGCCAATGCTTTCATGGTTTTAACCACAGATTGCAAATCTTTGATGCTGTCAATTTGTGCTGTCAATGCTTCCAAACTTTGCATATTAGTTCCTTTATTTTTTATGGAAAAGTTTTATTTTTAAGACTTCTAAGATGGATGGCACCTTAGTTGACTATGGTTATATGGTAATACTATTAAGCAGTCAAACAAAGATTTTTGTGTTTGTGAATATAACTATGTTTTTTTAGGAAAATAATAGTTTTTCGTTTTATTCTCTATATTATTAGAGAATTTGTTTGTTTTTTATTTTTTAGAAAAAAACATTTTTACTCACAAGTTTCTCACATTTATTTTATAGCTTAAAAGTATAGTCAATTTATTGGCTTATAGAGTGTTTTACTACAAAAAAAGTCACAGTAAATGATATAAATCTGTGATTTTTCCAAACTATTTCCGATATTAAAGGGTTGAAGATATGACAGAAATTCACACAACAACCAATCAGAAAAATGGCTTGACCAAAAAAATAGGAATGTTCTTGCAAGATCCCAGTCTCGATAAGCTTACTGGTAACTATAAATTCCCTTTAGAAAAGGATTATCTTTCTCTCACTGGATCGAGTCGGTTTGTGGTTCGAGACACCAATGAATATGGTTATCCAATATTTCCTGCTCTGAATTGGGCAAAAGAGTCAGATCTCTCCATAGAAAGGTTTAAAAAGGAAGGGTTAAGTGATAATCCCCAATTTCATCAAGTAAATGTATTTGCTGTAGTAAACAGTGCACTGGATTTGATTGAGGAAGAAATAGGTCATGGTTTCAATTGGAAAGATGGTGCTCCTTTAGTTATACGTCCCCATGCGTTTAGGGGTATGAATGCTTACTACGATCCAATATCACCATCCCTGAATTTTGGTTATTTTGATTCTCCTTTCCGCAGGACTCCAGTTTGGACTTGCCTTTCCCATGATATTGTTGCCCATGAGCTAGGACATGCTATTTTCGATAGCTTTCGACCTCTATATGTTTATAGCCCTGACAAAGATACACCGGCACTACATGAATCCTTTGCCGATCTACTATCAATGTTTTCAGCATTGCAATATCCTAGCGTGATTGAACATTTATATAGAGAAACCGGTGGTGATATGAGACATCCAAGTCTTATTACGCGCCTAGGAGAAGAATTTGGTATTGGTATATTTGGTGTGGGTATTCCCTATATACGTTCAGCCTTAGAAGGAGCAAGTTATAATAACGCTCCTAAACAGGCTCATGCTCGTTCAAAAGTATGGACAGCAGCCATTTACGAAATCATGGAAAGGATGGTTAAGCTAAATCACCCAGATGGTTTTCCAGACACCTTTGATGGTTTTGCAGAGTTTGTCGCTGCTTTATTACAAGCTACTCGATGGATTAAGGGTATGGTACTCCGTGCCCTTCACTATACCCCTCCTAACAGTCTATCAATGCCGATGATGGCACGGCTAATTTATGAAGCAGATGCACAAGTTTACAAAGATGATAGTAAACTGCGCGATATTGCCAAAGAAGTATTCCAGAAGAGAGAACTGTGGAACGAACGTCTTAGCTTGAAAGCTCCGGATATTGGTTATGCTTTCCAAGATTTGGAACATGCTAGTCAGCAAACTCTCTCTTTTGTAATTATGAAATATGCTGAAGAGTTGCGGATTCCTCCTGGTGCATTACGTGTAATTAATCCTCGTTTAATTACTACGAATAGGAGAATCGATAAAGTAAAATCCGGTTCTTCACTGGAAGTTAAAACAATTACTGAACATTATCTAGAGTACACTTATGAAGTTACCCAATTAGTTAGAGACTGGTACACTGGTGAAATGGTGCCATTTACAGTCTATGGTGGTAGTACCTTGGTAATGGATCAAAATTGGAATGCTTTCTTGTTAGCAAGCAGCCCCGAAATCTACGAAGACGATCCGTCGGGATACGAAGGAACGTTAAAAGCATTGAAACGTGCTCGCGACAAATTTGATCGCGTTCATAAAGATTCCATTCAAAAAACCTTGGTTGCTAGAGATGAGAACCGTTCTATAACTGATAGTCCTGTGGTACCTGGCTGTCCATTTATCATTCAACGCCAAAGCACTGGTGCATATCGCTTAGTTCATCGTCGGTCTAATTTCCAAGAACACATTAATGAGATTTATTGTACTAAGCATGGGTTAGCTCAGCTTTAAAAATAACCAGCTTATTTATCAATACGGTTCAGATAAGCCTAAATTTCTTCGTAGAGACGCGACAGAGGCTAACGCCGACGCCGCAGGCTCTGTCGCGTCTCTACAATGTTTTTGTTTAAAGTCTTAACTGAACTGTATTGGCTTATTTATCACAAGAAGGGAAGATGCTAACATGTAGCGGTTTGTAATTGATTGCATTACATCCTGTAGAGATGTGACATCTCCCATCTCTACAGGATGGAGACTTTAAATGTACTTTATTCAAATGAAAAGCGCTATACAAAAAAGGCTTTAGGAAGAATGAGAATCTACACTTTTCTCCCCTATCTTTTCCCAAGCCCGTAGGACTTTTTTTAAACTAAACGATATCAGGGGTGCAGAGAATGCACCCCTCTAGATTTTGCTCGTAAATACAATCTCTTCCTCAACTAGCATATTCTGGCGGTAATTTTAGCATCCAAGACAGTAGACCTAAAGCTTCCTTAAGGTATTCTTTGAGGATTCCACCATCATAGGCTTTAATTTTTAGCCCATCTTCAATTAATACTTGTATGGGGCTAATTTTACTTGTTTCAGCTTTAGGTAGAGCGATCCTATCTGGTCTTTCTTCACCACAAATTAAGGGGTGAATATCCACAGATGCTTGCCAACCTTCTGTTTTTAGTTCCACTGCATTTGTAGATTGATTCTCTTCCCAAGGATCCTCGATGATTTCGGGCACGCCATTTGTTGTTGATGGAGGAGGTTGTTGAGATAATTTATTTTGCATCATCTCGATCTCCTAACTTGGTAATATGTTTCTTTCCTGATTTTTTTTACAGCAATATTGGATATATTTATCCTTTATATTATATATATTAGCAAAAAATAACTATTAGCTATTAATGATAAAGCAAAAATAAACTTATCTAAGATTTTTTAGTAGATCGAGTTGCTAAGTTTACAAAGGTTAAAATGTTTTATGTCACATGCGTATAGATTTTAGGGGAAAAGCTTCGTATCAAGCTATTTTCTCCTTCCCCCTTTAAATTTTAACAAAACTACATTCTAGTTCTATTCGTCCTCACAAATAGTTAGATATTCTGGTTGAAATTGTTTGGTTTCAACAGAGATTCCTAAAGCTTTTTCTTGAACTAAATCTTCTATATACCCATCTTCATAAACTTCTGCTTCTTTACTGCTTTCAAAAGGACCAAAATAGTAAGTACATTTAGGTATATTGGTCGTAATTTTTATCCAATAAGGTGTATTTGACCGACTTAGAAAAGGGAGCTTTTTTAATAAAGAAATATTACTTAAGAAAGGAACATTCATTGCAAATTTTACTCCTTAATTTCTCGGCTTGCTATTGTCAAAATTGCCTGACATTCTCGCTCGCTTAACTTTTTGCCCATTTCAATGTTTTTGCATACTTGAGGTAAGTTTTTTCTAACAGCTTGGGATAATATTTTACTATTTTCGTCAATTTTGTCTAAAGGTACTGAGTCGAAAAAACCACTAGTTACAGCCAAGAGAACAACTATTTGTTCGACTACGGGTAAAGGTTGTGACTGCTGTTGTTTAAGTATTTCCCGGACGCGCCGTCCTCGATTCAGAGTAGCTTTCGTTTGTTCATCTAATTGTGTACCAAAACGAGCGAAAACTTCGACTTCTTGGAATTGGGAATAAGAAAGTCTTAGATCTCCAGCGACAGCACTATAAGCGCTTAATTGAGTTTTACCACCAACTCGCGAAACTGATTTACCTACATCAATAGCGGGGAAAATGGCTTTTTGAAATAGGTCGGGGGAGAGATATATTTGACCATCTGTAATCGAAATCAAGTTAGTAGGGATATATGCAGAAATGTTCTGTGCTTGTGTTTCTACGATTGGTAGTGCAGTTAAAGAACCCCCACCTAATTCTGGACGTAAATGGGTAGATCGCTCTAATAGGCGAGAATGAATATAGAAGATATCTCCGGGATAAGCTTCCCTACCAGGAGGACGACGTAGTAAAAGTGAGAGTTCTCTGTATGCTCGTGCATGACAAGTTAGATTGTCATATACGATTAAAACATCATGCCCTTTTTCCATAAAGTATTCTGCCATTGTGGTTGCTCCATAAGGAGTGATGTACTGCAATCCAGGTGAGTCTTCTCCGGAAGCAACCACCACGGTGGTGTATTCCATTGCCCCTTGTTCGCGCAAAGTAGCGATTACTTTTGCGACTGCTGAGGAACGTTGACCAATAGCGCAGTAAACACAAATAACATCTTTATCTTTTTGGTTAATGATAGTGTCTAAAGCAATCGCAGTTTTTCCGGTTTGTCTATCTCCTACAATTAATTCTCGCTGACCTCTACCAATGGGGATCAAAGCATCTACAACCTTTAAACCAGTTTGTAATGGTACTGTCACTGGTGCACGATTGATAATTGGCGGTGCTTCTCGCTCTACAGGACGGCGTTCTGTAGTTTCAATAGTTCCCTTCTCATCCAACGAAGAACCCATGACATTGATAACTCGACCTAGGAGTTGTTCTCCTACAGGTACATCCATAACTCTACCAGTCCGGTAAACTTGGCTACCTGCTTCGATATGCTTGCTTTCTCCCAATACAATCGCGCCAACTCGATCAGAATCAAGATTAAAGGCAATTCCTAATAGAGGTGTTTTCATCCCAGGTTTTGAGAAATAAAGCAGTTCATCAGCCCTAACACCTGGTAAACCCGACAGATGAGCGATACTTCGCCCCACAGACTTGACTATGCCAATTTCGCGGATATTAATTTGGGCATGGTAACTATTTAATACCTGTTGGAAGGCTTCAGATGTATCATTTATAACTGTTTGCAAGGACTTAGTATTATGTTCCATTTTTCACCTCAATTGTGGTGATTAGTTAGTACCCGATCTAAATTCCCATACCTATTTATTTAAAAGTTGCCGATAAACGTTCTTCTAATATCTGCAAATAATCATCCAAATTCCAGGCAATTTCATATCCTGCTAAATTGACTTGAACGCCACAAATTAAAGCGGGCAAAGTTGTAAACTTGAATAGATTTTCGTTTGATACACCATCCTTTGGAGGCATAAAACCAGCGTTTTGCAATACTAAATTTAAAGTTTCTCTTACCTTTTGCCGACTTGTAAAAGGCATTTCAAAACTGCTACTAATCACAATTGGTTGATTATAGTTTGAAAGAGATTGAGCAATTTCTTGCCATTGGAGTTTATCTGTTTGCTGTAGACGTTGACAAAAGATCGTAACTATTTGTTCTTCTAAGTCTGCATTGGCTAAATCTCGGAGAGCAAGACGAACAATTCTGTTAGTTTCTCCTAGTACCTGTTGCCGTAAAGCAAGTAGAAAATTATTTTTTTCTTGTGCTAGTGCATCCTTCCATTTTGTCTCCATTTGTTCTACTTCACAACGTGCTTGGATCAAAAGCTTTTGGCGCTCCTGCTCTACTTCTTGGTGTGCTTGTATCATGATGGCTTCTTGCTGTTGTTGCAGTTCTTTTTGCTGTTGTCGATATAAAGTAGCTTCTCTTTGTGCCTTTTCTTGAGCAACCTCAGCATTCTCCCAGCGTTCATCAATCATGGCTTGGCGTTTTTTGATAGTCTGAAGTATGGGTTTATACAAAAAACGCCAAAGTAAAATAAATAAAATTAGAAAATTAATAATCTGGGCAATAACTGTATTAAAGTCAATTAGCATCATTACCCTCCCTTAAAGTGATTCCAGAAGGGATTTACGAATAGAAGAATCATTGTAACTACAAAGCAATAAATTGCAGTAGACTCAATCATTGCTAATCCTACAAACAGGGTACGGGTAATGACATTAGCTTTATCTGGTTGTTGAGCGATCGCACCCAAAGCCCTAGCAACTGCCATCCCTTCTCCCAAAGCAGGTGCAATAGAACCGATCGCAATTGTTAAACCAGCAGTAACAATCGATGCCATACCAATCAAACCAAGATTATCCATATTTAAGTTACCAGTTGTCAGTTGTCAGTTAACAGTTTATGGCTAACGCCACGCTCTTAGGGGCTACAGTTAACAGTTAGTTATTAGTTCCTAATACCCCAGTCCCAAGTTATCTATTCTGTCGCTGAGTTGTAGTGGCAGAAGCAATATATACCATTGCCAGCATGGCAAAAACATATGCCTGAATTACCCCTATTAATAAGCCTAATGCTTGGATAGGAATGGGAACAAAAAAAGGTACGAAGGATAAAAGAATCGCAGCAAGCATACTACCACTCATAATGTTGCCAAAGAGTCGGACAGCTAATGCCAAAGTTCGGGAAAACTCGCCAATAATATTGAATGGGAGCATAAAAGGCGTGGGTTGGATGTAATTTTTTAAATAACCAATTGCGCCACGTTTCATAATTCCAAAGAATGGTACAGCAATAAATACACACAATGCCAAAGCCGTTGTTGTCGAAAGAGAACCCGTTGGTGGCTGATAAAAAGGGACAATGGCAAGGATATTGGAAACAGCAATAAACAGAAATAAAGTACCAATAAAACCTATATACTCTTGGGATTCTTGTTGACTTACTTCACGAATTTGATTAGCAATTCCCTCAACAATTATTTCTAATAAACTTTGCAAACGCGGTATTTTTGGTTTTACTGATAAGTTACGAGTTACCAACCAAGAAACCACTACTAAAAATGTCCCGATCACCCAGGTAAAAACAATTGTGGCATTAAGAGTAATTGTTCCCCATTGAAATAACACGGTAGTGTCAGGATTAAGTATCTTTTCAAGATCGCTTGCCATAATTTTAACTTGTCATAATTTTTAAGTTAGGACTCCCAAAAGTAATTCTTGAAGAGAACAACGGGACTAATTTTATGAGGCGAGCAGTTTTGTGAATTAATAGTTTTGTGAATTAATGGTCCTGTGAATTAATAGTTTTGTGAATTAATATTTTACAACATCGCCTTAAAGATTGTCTTACAGATATTATCTCCTTTTCAAAGCTAAATTAAACAGTTAAATTATTGGATAATCAGTATTATTTATTAACTTCTTAGAAATACCTCGGGGACGCCAGCGCCGAATCAACATACTCCTTGCCAAAACAAAGCCTAATAAAGCAATTACTAACCTTTCCCAACGTCCGTCCATAACCAAGTAAAAGCCAAGAATAGCTATACTCAAACGAGCAATAAAACTACCTAAAATTAAAAGAATTGGTTGTTGAGTTGTTGGTAGTTGTCTTACTGTCCACCACAGGCTACTGAAATATAAAATTCCTAGGAAAAATCCCAGTGGGAACGATATGAAAATATCCAAAAAATTACTCATAAGAAATACTTCCCTCTTTAACTGGTGATAATTGTTTGAACAAGAAGTGTAATAGCACTGGTGTAATGATGCTGGTAGCTGTACAAACAAAAACCATTGCTGAAAATATATTTGGAGGTACTGCCCAATCACCAAGTTGCAATCCTCGTTGCATGACAATCATGCATATTTCCGCTCTGGGGATCATGCTACTACCTATGAGTACAGCCCCTGTACAACCTGTAGCAAAAAAAGCTGGTATCCCTGCACCAATTAGCTTACCCAGTATAGCCGCGATAAGTAAAATACACCCGAGTCTCAAACCTGTATTGAATGCACTGGGATCGACCTTTAAGCCAATACCAATAAAAAAGAACGGGGTAAATAGTTCATACAAAGCTCCAAAAGAGGCGTCTATTTTCACGGCTTCGGCATCACGACTGAATACAAGTCCTGCAAAGAATGCCCCAATAGCGACAGAAAATCCTAATAATTCAGCGATCGCAGCTATGATAAAACCAACTCCCACTATCTCTAACATCGGATCTGGAGGTTTTTCGATTTGATTAAAAAACCGAGTCAATTTTTTTTCCAGGTAGCGGGAAAAGAATAAGCAAAAAGCAGCAAATAGGATTGCTTTCAAAAAAAATATGCCTGACGTTTTAGCGATAAGCTTTATTAAGGAAATTTGATGACCGTTGTGAATTGATGATGCTGCAGCAAAAAGCAGTGCCATTAATACGACGCTGGCAATATCATCCAACTCCGCTACATCCAAGAGAATTTTACCATCTTGAGATTGGACTGTATTTTCTTCATTCCACACCCCAACAGCAACACCAACACTAGTGGCAGTCAAAGCAATGGCTACAAATAAACTGGGGGTCAGTGGGATGTGTAGTAAGAAATAAGATGTAATAAAGCCTAGTGCACCACTAAATACAACATTGCCAATGAAAATACCGCATGCCTTAGGTAATTGGTTTAATAGTTCTAGTAAATCACTTTCTAACCCAACTCTAAACAACAATGAAATAATTCCAATTTCTGCCAAAAACTCAAAAATTTCTTCCCCTTCTTGCGAGAGCAAATGCCAATGTGTATCTGCAAGTTTTAACAGAAAACCAACTGTCAAATAAGCAACTAAGGCAGGAATACCAATTTTACCCAATAAAGCTTTAGCAAATATAGCTATGGTAATTGCTAGACCCATCAATAAAACTAGCAGTGGAAGCATTTGTACCGATTCAGTCATCGTTGCAGCGTTCCCGTTCGATCCAATACCAAGCATTCATACAACCAAGAACGACGCCAACAAACAGCAGCATCAAAGTCCAGGAATAAGGGCTGGGAAAGTGGCTATCAATCCAAATTCCTAAAGCAATTCCTAGCAAAGTTGGAATTGTAATCGACCAACCAATAATGCCAAACATACCTAAACCAAACCAAATAGCATGATTTCCTTCTTTTCGTGCTTTCAGTTTGCGTTCTGATTTAGTACTGACTTGCTTTTGAAATTTTTCCCAAGTTTTACGGGGTTTGTCTTTCATGACTTCCCTCCGACTTCCAGAAAACCTCGCACAAAACTAGCTTCGAGTTTGGCAAGGGCGCTACGAGTCATTTTCTCTCGTTCGTCCAAACTACGAAACTCTTGTGCAACGGTGTTTTTCAAAGTTTCTAAATCATTTCCTTTGACTGCATTTCTGACTGATACCAAGACTTGGGAACCACATTTAACTAGGATCCCTTCGTCTATGGCTAGAAATATTTCTTTTCCGTCTTCCAGTTCAAAAAACAAAAGTCCAGGAACTAATCCAGCCACAAAATCAACGTGATTGGGTAACATACAAAAGGAGCCGTTCTCTGCTTCAGCAGTGATTTTGCTGACTACCTCTTCTATGAGAATTTCTGTTGGTAACAATACTTTGAGTTTCATAAACATTCCTGGGAATTGGGCATTGGATAATAAGTATGGGAATTTTTTAGTTTTATGATTTTGAACTTATGATTTTGAACTTATGATTTTGGAATTATGATTTTGAAATTGGCAATTGGGAATAATAAAACTACATAGTAATATTGCTGGAAAAGATCGTTTGGCAAAACCTGATTTTGAAGACTTGGAAGTTTATAAATTAGCTGAAAAATTAGCTAATGAGGTTTGGAGTATTGCCAAAACCTGGAACAGCTTTGAGAAAAATACAGTTAGTTGGTAAGCAAATAGTTAGGTCTGCTGATAGCGTGTGTGCAAATATTGCAGAGGGTCGGGGACGTTTTAACGACCAAGACAATCGCCGATTTGTTAAAATTGCCAGAGGTTCTTTGTAGGAAACAATTAGTTGGTTGAGATTAGTCTACGTTAGAAAACTATTAACAAAAGACCAGACCAATAAACTTAAATTAATAACTGATGAACTATTACCCAAACTCAATGCTTACCTCAAATCTATAGGAAACAGAACGCTGCACTAATTCTCTATGCCCCATCCCCAACTTCATCAATTCCTCCAATCATATAAAGTGCTGCTTCTGGATATTCTGAAAACTCATCATTTAAAATTCTTTCGCAACCATCTAATGCTGCTGATAAATTGACCAATTTACCTTTTTTGGCAATAAACTGCTCCGTGGAAAAGAAAGGTTGAGTTAAAAATCGCTCTAGTCTTCGCGATCGATAAACTGTTTTCCTATCATTTACCGATAACTCTTCAATACCCAGCATGGCAATAATATCTTTCAAATCTTCATAATTTGCCAGAGTTTGTCGAACTGCTTGAGCAATTTCGTAGTGACGCTTACCTGCAACGCTTGGCGTTAGCATTTTAGAGCTGGAACGTAGGGGATCGACTGCCGGATAAAAACCTTCACTAGCTCGTTTGCGGGACAAGACAATGGATGCTGATAAATGACCGAAAGTGTGAACGGCTGCGGGATCGGTAAAGTCATCAGCCGGGACATAAACTGCTTGGACGGAAGTAATTGCACCTTTATTTGTTGTACTAATTCTTTCCTCTAATTGGGCTAATTCTGTTGATAGAGTTGGTTGATAACCCACACGAGAAGGTAACTGTCCCATCAATCCAGAAACTTCCTGCCCTGCCTGAATAAACCGAAATATATTATCGATTAAAAGCAGTACATCTTGTCTCGCATCATCTCGAAAATACTCAGCCATTGTTAAAGCTGCATGACCGACTCTAAATCTTGCTCCCGGTGGCTCATTCATCTGACCAAATATTAATACAGTGTTATCTAAAACACCTGTAGATTGCATTTCCCGGTAAAGTTCCTCTGCTTCTCGATTACGTTCGCCAATACCGCAAAATAGACTGATCCCCGAGTGCTGACTAACTATATTGTGAATCATTTCTGTAATTAAAACGGTTTTGCCAACACCAGCACCACCGAATAATCCAGCTTTACCACCACGTTCTAACGGTGCAAGTACGTCAATTACTTTTATCCCGGTCTCCAGAATTTCTGACTTGGTAGATTGCTCTACCAATGGTACTGAGACTTGATGTATCGAACGCCACTCTCCATCATTGATTTTTTCTTTGCCATCAATCGTATCTCCAAATACATTGAACATTCTGCCTAACAAGTGCTTTCCTACAGGTACTTCCAATGAATGTCCAGTGTTAAAGACCATTGAACCACGAGCTAAGCCAGAGGTTGGAGTTAAAGCGATACCTCTAACAATCTCAGCATTAACATGGGTTATAACTTCAATAATAATTTCGCCATTCTCACCGGCTTTTAGCTGATTGTAAATTTCCGGTATAGGTTTGGGGAACTGGACATCAATGATACTACCCCGAACTGAAACCACTTTTCCTAACTTGGTTTGATCTGCAACTTGATATGCGGTCATGGTTCGAAATGCCTCAGATTAACTCAAGTTTAAAAGATGAAAGTTGAGGAAGTTGTGAGGAAATGTAAATTGTCCCAGATTTATCAAATAATACTGACCTTTACACGTAAATCTTGCATATTCACAATTTTCTCACATTATTTTCTCAATATAAAACTAAGGCGTTGCTTAATTAGGGGGCTAGACTAGCCGGATAAATTTTTTAAATTCATCCCTCATTTATGCAACGCCAAAACTAAAAACAAAATAAGTGTATGGAAATCAAAATAGTTGCAATCGAAATACCCCAAGACTGTAATATTATTATCGGTCAAAGCCATTTCATCAAAACTGTTGAAGATTTGCATGAGGTGATGGTCACCAATTCGTCGCAAGTCAAATTTGGATTAGCTTTTTGCGAAGCATCGGGACCTTGCTTAATTCGCGTGTCGGGAAATGATGAGTCTTTACAAGAAATTGCGCAGAAAAATGCAGTAGCGATCGCTGCGGGACATAGCTTTGTCATTTTAATGAAAGATGCTTATCCGATAAACTTTCTTAATGCCATCAAGCAATCTCCAGAGGTTTGCAATATCTATTGTGCTACTGCTAATCCGGTAGAAGTAATTGTTGTAGAAACGGAACAAGGACGAGGAATTATCGGAGTTGTGGATGGTTTTTCTCCCCGAACTGTGGAATCTCCGGAAGATGTCAAAGCTCGTAAAGATTTTCTCCGTAAGATTGGCTATAAGGAATGAGAATTTAATAAACTGCAACTCTGAAATTTGGAATGGTGCGTTACGCGATGCTAACAGCACCCTACTTTTGTACTTTATTTAATCTACATTCCTAAGCTTTAAGCTGTCATGCTTCCCGAATCATTGAGAGTTTGTGATTAATTGATAAAGTAATAATTTTTGTAGATTTTTCAGATTGTGTAAATTTGCCTGCTTTAAAGTTTTATTACCTCACAAATTCCTCAAAATTTTTTCCTATAACTAAAACTTAGAGGCACGATGTATTACGGCTTTGATAAATGCTGTTTTCCATCAGGGGAAATTCCATGGCAATCAATTATAGGTTTCGGATCGTTATCCTTATCATATTAGCCCTACTGATAGTATTACTTTCAGGTAATGTTGCAGCCCAAGGTCCGGTGTCTAATCGGGATATTGTTCGTTTTGGTAATGATATTACCGTTCCAGAGAATGAAGTTGTTAAGGATGTAACCGCGATCGCAGGTTCAGTAACAATATCCAATAATGCACATGTCACGGGTGATGCGGTAGCGGTGGGTGGTGACGTGACATTAAAAACAGGTGCAAAGGTTGATGGTGATGTTACTGCTGTGGGGGGAGAAATTTCTCAAGAGAAAGATGTGATGATTGGCGGTAATGCTGTCACAGTTACAGGTGATATTGATATTATCCAAGGTCTGAGACAGTGGGGTTTTTGGGGACTACTAGGACATATATATCTAATCAGTGCTGCGTTTTATAGCTTATTTATGATTGCTGTTGCCATTATTGGTATGGCTTTAATGCTGATAATGCCTGGTTTTATGCAAAGTATTAGCATAATTATCAACCGAAAACCACTTAAGAGTTTTACTTGGGGTGTGGGAGGTGCGATCACTTTCTTGCTGTTAGTCATTCTAACTAGTGGAAGTTTACTAGGAAATCTTTTAATTCCGATCGCAGCTTTGATTGTAGGTTTAGTAGAACTTGTAGGAATCAATGCTATTAGTCTTTTTCTGGGGGAAAAAGCATTAAAAAATAATACTTCTCCAATATTACAGTTATTGTTAGGAGTAATTGTTATCGGGGTAATCACTCTTATTCCTGTAGTTGGAGTCTTAGTATTTCTAGTGCTGACTCTATTTGGTTTTGGAGGGGTTTTAGCTTCACCATTGATGACAGAACAAACTAAGTTTTTCTGGCATAATAAACCACAATTAACACCAAGCAAATCAATTGAAGACCCAAGACAAGAAGTTATATGAATTTTGCAAATTGTTTACGAAATAATCGCGATAAAAATACTTTTCAAAGTGTTAAATTCGTAATTTCTGTAATTTAATTCGATCTATCATAAATATATGATATTTGATTTAGGAAAATGGAAGCCAAATAATTCCATTTGCAAACTTCATGTAATCATTCAACTTAAAATTCAAGCTTTCACGAACGTAAATCAATTTATATCGGAAAACTGAAGATATTTACTAACTTTTTCCTAGCAATCTATTGTGGAGTATTGCTATGTTTGTACAACAAAAATCAACAAATAACTTAATTGAAGTACTAACACTTCAAGACCTTTACGATCCTTGTCGCAAAGAGATTATGGGACAAAGTCACGCAGGTGAAGAAATGCAAGAACCAAGTTCTTACCTCAAATCAGAACTAATTTTTCCTTCAGGAGAAGAACTTCCTCTTTGCTGGTTAGACCCACATTATCGAGAGGTAAAGTCTGGAAAGAATGTAATGAGTGTTTAAGGGGTTATAACCAAGAGTTTAAGTAATTTAGAGACGTAGCACTGCTACGTCTTTAAAGTACATAATACCAAATTAAATTTTTAAAACCCCTTTATATTTTTTGGGATTTCCCCCCACACTTCCCACACCTCCCACACTTCTCTCTCTCATTTAAGGTTTCACTATCAGGCTTGCTTACTCCCAACCCGCATTTATTTGCTGCAGATATGTTTTATCAACAGCCAGCTATACCCTCTTGACGTGCAGCACGCTGCACCGCAGCAGCAACTGTAGGCGCAACTCGTTCGTCAAATACCGAAGGAATGATATGTTCTTTGTTCAGTTCTGAAGGTTGAACCAAAGATGCGATCGCGCTAGCAGCTTCAAGGTACATTGTGGTAGTAATGGTGGAACAACGACAATCTAAAGCGCCACGAAATATCCCAGGGAAAGCGAGAACGTTATTAATTTGGTTGGGATAATCGCTGCGACCTGTTGCCATTACTGCAACTTTATCCTTAACCAGTTCGGGTTGAATTTCTGGAATTGGATTTGCCATGGCAAACACAATTGGATCTTTTGTCATTGAACCTACCATTTCCGGAGTCAAAACTCCAGGAGCGCTAACCCCAATAAATACATCAGTTCCCTGCATTGCTCCGGCTAGGGTTCCCTGTGCTTTAACCGCAAATTCACGCTTTTGTTCCGTGAGGTTTTGACGATTGGTAGAAATAATACCTTGGGAATCACACATTAATATTGTTTGGGCTCCAGCTTTGCGCAGTAGTCTAGCTACAGCGACTCCTGCAGCTCCTGCACCGTTGATCACAATCCGGATTTTCTCAATGGACTTATTTACCAATTTCAAAGCGTTAAACAAAGCCGCTAAAGTAACGATTGCTGTACCATGCTGATCGTCGTGAAAAATTGGAATATCTAACTCTTGGCGTAACAAGGTCTCAATTTCAAAACAGCGAGGAGCAGCAATATCTTCTAAATTGACCCCACCGAATACCGGAGCTAAATTCTTTACTGTGCGAACAATCTCTTCGGTATCTTGAGTTGCTAAGCAAATGGGGAAAGCATCTACACCACCAAACTCTTTGAATAGCATTGCTTTGCCTTCCATTACCGGTAATGCAGCCTCCGGACCCAAATTACCCAAACCCAGTACAGCGCTGCCGTCGGTAACAATTGCTACTGTATGTTGCTTGATTGTGAGATTGTAAACCTCTTCTGGATTTTGGGCAATCGCATTACAAATTCTACCAACTCCAGGAGTATAAGCCATCGCCAAATCAGATATACCTTTAAGATGAATCCGGCTATGAATACTGATTTTGCCCCCGCGATGCAAATTAAAAGTGCGGTCATAAACATTAAGTATTGTTATGTCCTCTAAATCTTTAAGGGACTGTACAATTTCTTCAGTGTGGTCGCTACTACCAGCATCCACAGTTAGATCTCGAATTGAAAACTGGTGATTTTGTTCGATTAAATCAATTTGACCGAGATTACCGCCACTTTTTGCAATCGCCTGCGTCACAGATGCCAACATCCCTACACGATTAGGAATCTGCAAACGCAAAGTTAAACTAAAACTAGAATTGGGGGTCAAATTCGTCATGCCAATTAAATATAATTATTGTATGCGTATTCATTTTCCTTCTAAGTATTGTCATTTGATACCCATTTTCAAAAAGTTATAATTAGGTGTTACCAGTTACTCAAACAGTGTAATAACTTTTTGTAACGATTTTGCCCTTTTTATTTCTAATAGTTAACTTTTATGTTAGGATTTGGGTGATAAAGAATTCGGCGATCACTGTTTGTTTTTATTTACTGGGCTTTTTTCATCTTGGTATTCACAGACTTTTCTCCGAAATCTGAATCTCTACACAACTTTTGGTTTTGGAGACAATCAATGTCAATTTATGTAGGCAACCTTTCCTACCAGGTAACTGAGGAAGATTTGAATTCTGTTTTTGCAGAATATGGTTCTGTAAAGCGAGTTCAACTTCCTACTGATCGTGAGACAGGTCGCGTGCGCGGTTTTGCTTTCGTCGAAATGTCTTCAGAAACCGAGGAAGCTGCTGCTATTGAAGCTCTTGACGGTGCTGAATGGATGGGACGTGATATTAAGGTAAACAAGGCTAGACCTAAAGAGAATAGAGGTTCTTTTGGTGGTAACAGAGGAAACAATAATTTTCGCAACCGTTACTAATACTAACTTCGGGAACTAGACAACTAATCTAGCAACTAAGCTTAATGTTTCTCAGTCGGAATTTTAATCTTTGTCTTGGTTAAATATTTGATGTAGGAATCTATTAATCTAGTGTGCGCCCCTGTATCTTTGATACGAGTGGGGGTGTTATAGTCTTTTAGGTATATCCGCTCATAGTAAACTTATGGCGCTTGTATTATCCTTGTCTGGACTTAAGACCCCTTTGGGGCGCATAACATTTTAGTTCAATAATTTTTTAGTTCAAAGATTTTGGAATGATGAGTTTCCAAAATTTTCGCAGTTTAAATGTTAAGCAAGATTTGATGAGCTTAAGTTCGAGCAGGCTGAAATAACTGGTTCAGAATTAGTGTGAAATAGTATTGAGTATTAAGTTTTAAATACTTAAAATAAAGTCAATATTAATTTTCTAGTTCAGTTTTTCCATTTCTACTTATTGACTTTACCAATATTAAATATTTAGGGATACTTATAAGAAGTAATAATGAATATTGGGTGATAGAATTTGACATTTGGGTAAATGATGTACAGGTTACTTTTCATAACATTTTTTCTATCTTATTTTTCAATAATTAACTATTTATAATAATTAACTTTTGTGTTACTCTTTCTTTGTGAAAGAATTCGGTGACACTGTTTGTTTTTATTTACTGGGTTTTTATTGTCTTGGTATTCACAGACTTTTCTCCGAAATCTGAATCTCTAGGTAACTTGTGGTTTTGGAGACAATCAATGTCAATTTATGTAGGCAATATTTCTTACCAAGTAACGGAAGAAGATTTGAGTTCTGTTTTTGCAGAATACGGTTCTGTAAAAAGAGTTCATTTACCTACAGATCGGGAAACAGGTCGTATGCGTGGCTTTGCTTTTGTAGAAATGAGTTCGGAAACAGAAGAAGAGGCTGCTATTGAAGCTCTTGATGGTGCTGAGTGGATGGGACGCGATATTAAGGTAAATAAGGCTAAGCCTAGGGAAAATAATAGAGGTTCCTTTGGTGGTGGTGGTCGAGGAAACAATAATTTCCGCGATCGTTATTAAGTCTTTATGCAAACCATCAGTTCTAGTAAATAGATGATTGGTATTGCTCGCTAATAATTTTAATTCTGATGTAGAGATGTATTAGCAATTTGCGACCCCGCATAACTAACACATCTCTACATTTTTTGGATTGTACGGAAACTTGTAAATATTGGGAGCAAGAAAACAGAACCAATACTCTCTACAATATTAACTAAAGTAAAGATAGTTATCAAAAAATCAGAATTAAAAACAATGGGATTATTTGGATTAGGAAAAAAAGCTACCCTACCCAAGCCAGAAGAGGCTTTACCAGGAAGAACTCAGGTAATGCGCGTACCTAGCAGCCATTATGTAAATAGTAATCCTCTAAAGGCACCTTTTCCAGAAGGTATGGAAATGGCAATGTTTGGTATGGGATGCTTTTGGGGTGCAGAACGTAAGTTTTGGCAACTGAAAGGAGTTTATAGCACCTCAGTTGGTTATGCTGCAGGATATACTCCCAATCCCACTTATCAAGAAGTATGTACTGGTATGACAGGTCACAATGAAGTGGTCATGGTTGTATACGATCCTCAAGTAGTTAGTTATTCAGAATTATTAAAGGTATTTTGGGAAAATCATAACCCCACCCAAGGAATGCGCCAAGGGAATGATACAGGTACTCAATATCGTTCAGGAGTATATGTATACTCGCCAGAACAGAAGAAACTTGCAGAAGCATCAAAGGAAGCTTATCAAGAAGCTTTAAATGAGGCGGGATACGGTAAAATCACCACAGAAATTCTTGATGCGCCGGAATTTTACTATGCGGAGGATTACCATCAACAGTATCTAGCTAAAAATCCTGGTGGTTACTGTGGTTTGGGTGGAACTAATGTTGCTTGTCCGGTTGGTATTGTCCAATCTTGATATCAAAACAAAAGATAATGGGTAATTGGTAACAGGTAATTGGAAATACCAATTACCGCTTACCAACTACCCTGTTAGATTTGGGACATTATGAACTAGGGAGAGTTGGGCTATGCGCTATGCGCAAGTCAAAATATGTCCTGCGGACACGCTTTGCTAACAAAATTCAAAATTCAAAAGTTAGAAGTCAAAAGTTTGAGCATTTATCAATGTCCTAACCTAATTCTGTAGTGCTGTATTTAAATAAATTTATCAATGGTACTGACAAACTTTTCGTATGGTTGAACCCCAACAATAGTTTCTACTACATCACCATTTTTGAAAAAAAGCACGGCTGGAATACTACGAATAGTATACTTTTTCGCAAGGGGCTTGCTTTGATCTACATCCACTTTAACTACTTCTACACTATCTTCATAAGTTTTAGCAATTTCTTCCATAAACGGAGTAATTTTTCGACAAGGTCCGCACCACTTGGCGGTAAAGTCAACAACTACTAACTTTTCTGAAGCTAATAAGGTTTCAAAAGTACTCTCTTCAACTTGGGTAACTGTAGTCATAATTTATTTCTAATTTATTCCTAAAAAGTTTTTAATTGGGTAGTTGTGATTAATATTGACAACAACTATTAAACAATCGCTAGAATAATCTAAAGGTCGAAATTAATATCTTAATTTTGATATCTATGGAACCAAATGCATTACCAAATGATCGATTAAAAAATGAAATTTGGAAAAGATTAGATCGGGGAAGAAAAACTAAGGCTGCTAATGGTGGCTATGCTGGCTATGGTTCTCCTGCTTTCGGTCAACAATCAATTAAGGGACAATTGGTTGTAAATGAGAAGGAACAAGAAATAATTGAACTGATACGCCGTCACCATAAATCTGGAAAATCGTTACAACAGATTGCTGATTGGTTAAACCAAAATAACTACACCACTAAACGTGGTCATCAGTGGAAACGAATTTCTATCAAACGGGTGCTTGACCGACTTTATGGTAAAACTCCAAGAATTTCGGGTGTTAAGAAAGCATTTGCCCAAGAAGTAAATAAAGTTTAAATGAGATTTAACAACTAAATACCATTTAGCTTGATTTCCTATGTTATGCAATACTTGTAAGTATTTTTGCGTAACATCCCTAATGATAAACCTCGATCGTACTAATGTCTAGATAGACACAATAATAAAAATATTTTTTTGTAACATCCCTTCAACAAAATGAAGTGTGTTGAATGGGAAAATCTATGGTTAGGATTAGTGTAGTAAAGATTGAGTTCAATGCTTGCAAGTAGAAACTTGTGTGTTGGAGTCATGTTTGAACGAGTTGGATAAATCATGACCTTTGAAGCGCCGCAATTATCACAACAAGTTGTCGAAAACGTTATTGAACGTAATTTTTTGGTAGTAACTCCAGAAACTTTATTGCTTGACGCGATCGCATTAATGAATCAAAAGCGATTTTGTGATTACGGTGGCGTTAATGATAATGAAAGTCTGGATAATAACGATCCAAATTTCCTGAATTTAGATGCATCAACTTCAAATATCTCAAATTCAAGTTGCGTTCTGGTAATGCAAAATGATGATGAGTTATTAGGAATTTTTACTGAAAGAGACATTGTCCGGTTGAGTGCTGCTGCTACTGATTTTGAAGAAGTAAAAATTGCTTCTGTGATGACGACACCGGTAGTGACTCTTGCTCAAGAAGACTTTAGTGATATATTTGCAATCTTATTTTTATTTCGACGTTATCGGATTCGTCACCTACCAATTTTGGATGATAAAGGTGCGGTTATTGGTATAGTTACCCCTGAAAGTATTCGTAAAATCCTACGTCCAGATTATTTTCTAAAATTAAGAAGGGTTGCAGATATAATGACAACTAATGTCATTCATGCAAATATGACGACATCAGTATTATCTATTGCCCAATTAATGGCAGAACATCGAGTGAGTTGTGTTGTCATTACTGAAGAAGATGATGAATACGATCTGAGCCACGTTGGGACTATTCCTGTAGGCATTATTACCGAAAGAGATATTGTGCAGTTTCAAATCTTGCAATTGGATCTTGCCGCGATTCAAGCTAAAACTGTGATGAGTACTCCATTATTTTTGCTAGCTCCGGAAGATTCTTTATGGACTGCTCATCAGGAAATGGAACGGCGACATGTGAGAAGATTAGTGGTGTCTTGGGATTGGGGTAAAGGGTTAGGAATTGTAACTCAGACTAGTTTATTGCGGATATTCGACCCTATAGAAATGTACAGTGCAATTCAAATCCTGCAACGAACTGTGGAGCAGTTACAAGCGGAGAAAGAGCAATTGTTGCAAAAGCAGAGTATTGGTACTTCTGGTTAGGTGGTTTGGGGGTAATTGGTAATTGGTGATTGGTGATTATTTCAAACAGTAGGGTGCTGTTAGCGATAGCGTAACGCACCAACGGTATCGGTAAAGTTACAGCTACTAAAATGAATGATTTGGGGATTCGTACCGGGACCGATATAAAGCAATACGGTTCAGATAAGCCTGCATTTCCTGGTAGAGACGCGCCATGGCGCGTCTCTACGGTGCTATTTTTTTCACAAAAATTCTTAACTGAACCGTATTGCGATATAAAGGGGCGATCGCTTGAATTTTTGGTGCAACAGTTTGGTAAGGTTGGGAAATACTACTATAAAATAGCTCGAGCGCGGGATGAGCGTGCAGTGGAACCAAATCGTATTCGTAAATCAATTGGCGCTGAGAATTCTTTTGCTGAGGATTTGAGCGATAAAGAGTTAATATTACTGGAACTTAAACAAATCGCTCGGATACTTAAAGAGCGTTTAGATAAAAATCAAACTTCGGGTCGGACTTTGACACTAAAAGTAAAGTTTTCGGATTATCAACAAATTACACGTTCTCGAACTTTTGGGGATAATATCAATAGCTTGGATAAGATTATTGCTGAAGCGATCGCACTTTTTGAAGCAATTGAACTGGGGAATCGAAGTATTCGGCTATTAGGAATTTCTTTGTCTAATCTCAATCTTGGAGAACCGCAGGAAGTGCTTCAATTATCTCTGTTTGAATAATTACTACTTTAGTTTATTAGAGGATGCTTAGTTAGGGAGGCGAGCAAATATTTATATCCACTTGTAACTTAGTCAACAAAACTACTATTCATTCTGTCCTTTAGATTGTGATTAAATTTTGCTAGTCTCAACTCTAATTTTATCTTCTGAGCAGGCTCCCGGATATTTTTTGCAGATATTTTCGACCAATTCAAAACTATCTTCAGAGCAGAAGACAAACCGATTACTGTTACATATTTGTAATTTATTATAGTTTTCAATATCATCGATAGTGAGTGGAAAAAGCTTATTATCCCCATCCATACATCTATAAAAGTATCTTTTGTCTCGCATAATTAAGATTATTCTACTGTTGAGAGGAAAAGTAAGCTCAATCCCTTCAGAGATAATACCATTGGAATCTAGATGAGCATACCGAGCGACTGGATGATCTGATGTGAATAATGGTTTACCCGTATCATTTATGCCTATCATCCAGATGTGATTCTGTAAATGCTTTGCACAAATTTCCCAGTTGTCCAGAATAAATTTAGCGTGTACAAAAGGTAAACCATCACTATATAAATAATCAATCTGTTCGCTAGAAATATTCAGAATCTGTTTTTTAAGAGTATCAATTAATGGTTCTGTAAACTTTATAGAGAAAGCTTGTTCATATTCAGAAATAATATTGAGTACTTTCTGTTCTAATATTTGACCGTTTATAGATTCTGTTGCTTTCTGCATATCAATAAGAAAATTTCTAAACTCTCTAGTTCGTAGAAACTGTATAGCAACTATGGAAGCTAAATCTTGTTTCTCACTTTTTGTAATAATTTCTGATGAATCATATTTATTTCTATCATTATGATTCAGCACCGATTTCAAAATTTTATTTATCTTTCGATCGATTTTTTTTAGAATCTTTTTCTCAAGGTGTTTTAGGAATTTATTTTGTTTATCTTCTAAAGCGGAAAAATATTGTTCCATTATCTGTATATCTTCTGTTGAAGTTACATCTGCGGGAAAATCGTAAAATCCACGTTCACTAGCCACATTTCTCACATGGCTCGAAAAATTTTTTTGCTCGAATTTATCGAATACAAAAATTTTCTTCTTTCCATCAGAACTGAAGTTTTTTAGATATGATTGAGGGACATAATGTTGATTTAAAACTTTTGACATTTTTCTAAGTAGTAGAATTAGATAGCTTAACCAGCGGAGAATATTGCTTAAAGCTCTACAAATAAATGATTTGCTGGATATATTCACTATTTTAATCTTGCTATACCAGCAGGATGTGCGGTCGCGATCGCCTAACCATCATTTTCTTAAATCCATCCGTTGCTAACCCACCAAAAATTTAAGGTGCGCTACGATTAGCACCTCGAGCACACCCTACTTATATAAAATTAATTTACAGTAGTTTTCATATCCTTTCCGTTTACTTTGGAATGATTTAAAAGGTGATTGAAAAAACTCTGAACCTTTGTTCGTACAGAATATATAATTCCGATGCTAACGGATTTGATATCATTTATTTGAACCACGCATCAAAAACCAAAATCTTTGTAGAGACGCGCCATGGCGCGTCTCTACCCGTGGTCTATTTACTTGAAAATAGCTCTAAATCAACCCAAAATAGCTTGCAAATCAGCCTTAGCTTTTTCCAAAGCTTGGGGTAACTTACTTGCATCCCTTCCACCAGCTTGCGCTAAGTTGGGACGTCCACCACCTCCACCACCGCAGACTTTGGCTACAGCACCGATGAATTTACCCGCTTGCAATCCTTTTTTATTCACTTCGGGTGAAAATGCAGCAACTAAGCTGACTTTTCCTGCTTCCGGTGTGGAACCGAGTACTACCGCTGCACCTTTACCAATTTTCTGTTGTAAACGTTCGGCTGCGGTTTTTAAGGATTCTGGATCTACCCCTTCCATTTTGGCGACAAGGTATTTAAATTCAGCGACGGATTCAACTTTTTCTAGCAAACTGTCGGATTTTGCGATCGCAAGTTGTCCTTTGAGGTTATCAACTTCTTTTTGGGCGTTTTTGAGTTCGGTTTGCAGAGTTGTAATTCTGTCGGGAATTTCTTCGGGTTTGACTTTAAATCTGTCACTTAAGTCTTTGACTACATTATCCCGCACATTTAAGTAATCTAAGATTGCCGGACCGGAAACCGCTTCAATTCTTCTCACACCGGAAGAAATTCCAGCTTCGGAAATAATCTTAAATACGCCGATTTCTGCGGTATTACTGACATGGGTTCCACCGCATAATTCCATTGATACCCCAGGAAAGTCAATGACGCGGACTTCATCACCGTACTTTTCCCCGAACATTGCAACTGCACCTTTGGCTTTTGCATCATCAATGGGCAGAATTTCAATTACAGCAGAATGTGCTTCGGCGATCCAGGTGTTAATGGTCGCTTCTACCTGTTCTAATTCTTCCGGTGTGACAGCACGAGGACAGTTAAAGTCGAAGCGTAAGCGGTCGAAATCTACCAAGGAACCAGCTTGGGATATTCCTTCATCAACAACTTTCTTTAATGCTGCTTGCAGTAGGTGAGTTGCGCTATGGTTTGCTTGAGCGCGACGACGACAACTCCGGTCAATTTGGGCGGTAATCTTATCTTCTACTCGCAGAGTTCCCCGTTCAACTTTACCAAAGTGAACAAAGAAATCCGATTCTTTTTTGACGTCGTTAATTCTAACTAACAGGTCTTCACCGGAAAAATAACCGCGATCGCCAATTTGTCCGCCGGATTCGGCATAAAATGGAGTCTGATCTAAAACGATTTGGACTTCCATTCCTGCTTCTGCTTCTTCTTGGGAAATTCCATTTACCAGTAAAGCTTCAATTTTGGAGGTTGCAGTTGCTTCGGTATAACCCAAAAATTCTGTGGGATGAATTTGTTCTGCAAGTTTATCGAGGGAACCTTGGACAGTTAAATCGATGGTTTCATGGGCGCTTTTGGCGCGATCGACTTGTTTTTGCATTTCCACGCCAAAACCATCAATATCAACGGTCAAACCTTGTTCGGCGGCAATTTCTTCTGTAAGCTCTAAGGGAAATCCGAAGGTATCGTAAAGTTTAAAGGCATCTTCACCGCTAATAACGGTTGTGTTTGCTTGCTTTAATTTTTCAATAACTTCTGCAAGTAGTTTTTCACCCCGTTCTAATGTATCGAGGAAACGTGACTCTTCCCGTTTTAATTCAGCTTTTATTGCATTTTCTCGCTTGCGTAGGTCGGGATAAGCATCTTCAGAAAGGGAAATCGCAGCTTCGGCGACTTGTAGAGTAAATTCCCCTTCAATTCCAATTAGTCTACCATGACGTACCACCCGCCTGATTAAACGTCTTAATACGTAACCTCTACCGACGTTAGAAGCACGGATACCATCAGTAATCATGTGCACAACAGCACGGATGTGGTCACCAATAACCTTTAATGAAGTTTTAGTTTTTTCATCGGATCCTGCGTAGTCAATTCCCGCAATTTCCCCTGCTTTTTTAATAATCGGAAAAATCAAATCGGTTTCATAGTTATTGGGAACGCCTTGGAGAATTTGCGCCATTCGTTCCAAACCCATCCCGGTATCAATGTTCTGGTTTGCAAGGGGTGCTAAATTACCATCTGCATCCCGGTTATACTGCATGAACACCAGATTATAAAATTCAATAAACCGGCTATCATCATCCAAATCGATATTCTCATTGCCCAATTCTGGATGAAAATCATAAAAAATTTCCGAACAAGGACCGCAAGGACCGGTGGGACCTGAAGCCCAAAAATTATCTTCATTTAAACGTAAAATTCTTGCTTCCGGGACGCCAATTTTATCCCGCCAAATTGCGTAGGCTTCATCATCTTCATGGAAAACACTGACAGCGAGTCGTTCAGGAGGTAACCCAAAAACCTCCGTGGATATTTCCCAACCCCAAGCGATCGCTTGTTCCTTAAAATAATCCCCGAAACTGAAATTACCCAACATTTCAAAAAATGTGTGGTGTCGTTTAGTTACTCCAACATTTTCGATGTCGTTAGTCCGGATGCACTTTTGGGAAGTGGTCGCTCGTTGAAATTCGGCTTTGCGCTGTCCGAGAAATATGGGTTTAAAAGGTAGCATCCCCGCGATCGTCAGCAGTACTGTAGGATCTTCTGGTATCAGGGAAGCACTGGGAAGAAGTTGGTGTTCCCTTTGGGCGTAGAAGCTCAAAAATTTAGAGCGTATTTCGTTACCGCTTAGATGTTGGGGAGTTACAGACATTGGTCGTTACTTGTGGTTTATTATCTCAATAATATGAAGAAATTATAATTCTAGTTATCCTTGACAAGGATTAGTGTTTCACAGTTAGCTTTCAGCGTAATTCGAACCTAACAATCCTTGTACTCAATTATTTATGCAACGCAATACCTAAAGCCTACGACGGTAAAGCTTTTTGCTGCGCTAACGTCTGATACGCGTGCATTTGTCGTTAGACATGTCCAACCCGGTACGCTGACACGCTTCATTACTCATTACTCATTACTCATTACTCATTACTCATTACTCATTACTCATTACTCATTACTCATTACTCATTACTCATTACTCATTACTCATTACTCATTACTCATTACTCATTACTCATTACTCATTAC
>NZ_JASJDK010000111.1 GCF_030065675.1 Mastigocoleus sp. MO_188.B34
TACTGCCATCAGCAAATACACTCTGGAACAGTGAGTAGTTTATGACTTGCTTGAGCCGGATGCGTTGCAAAGCGCACGTCCGGTTCTGAGGGGGCGGGGTTATAGCGATATAATCCTGCTACCCGACCACAGTCTCCCCATTGTTGCCTATGACAATGATGCTCCAGGCCAGGAGATGGCGAATGAAGTTATGAAATTGATATCCAATGCTGTACGCAAGGGACCAAATGCAAAGGATTGGAATGAAGATTTAAAAAATATATTTGATTTTGCAACTAAAAAAGAAATATCAGAGCAGCAACAGCAGAGCAATGAACACGGTTTTAATATTTAACGACTCATGCCCCTATTCTGTTGCTGTTGTTGAGAATCAGCTAACTCATCAGCATATTCTTCGGCAATAGATTTTACTTTTTCCATATTTTCTAGATCTTCGTCTGAAGCATTGGGAGTAAATCTTCCATCCTTCAAGATTTCTGCACCATCAGATTTACGCTCTACTGTAATCGAATCATTCACCTTGAGAAAATTATAATTTTCACTGCTAAAGGTTATTGACCCATCTTCTTGTACTTCCCCAAACTCATTAACTATAAAGTCAATAGCTTGTGCAAGAGTTTCGTCGATTTGGACATTTTGACTTGCACGAATAAATGCAGAGTCATATAGCAAACGTTGCTTTTCAACTAAAGAATCATATTGTAAACGTTCTTCTTTAGTTAGTGGTCTATTCTCTATTCTACTTTTAGCCTCAATTTCCCGTTGCTGTTTATACAAAGCATGGCCTTGTTTCTTTGCTTGCAGAATTGATCCTAGATGCAGTTGAATTTCAGCAACTATACCATTTTCAGTCTCTACGTTGAGTAAAATATCCCTGTAACCGCTTTCGGTAGGATTTTTAAATCTGTCTTTGAGTGCTACTATTTTCCCTTCTTGTTGAAGCTCTTTTAGCCCCAATTCGACTTGCTCAAATTTTTCATAAATGATACTTGCCCGTAAAACATCTTTTACTTGACTTGCATCACCTCCATAATCTGCTTGAATTTTTTCTTCAGTTCTTTTTCTACCTTTTAATGGTGCAAACTTAGTTTGTCCTCCTGTTTTAATTGCTATTTCTTGTATCAGCTTTTGAAAGCTTGGTTTAACTTCTTCGGACTTTTTATAAATTTCATCTAAATTATTGGTAGGTTGCCTGATATCTGACATTACTTCAATCAAATCAGCGTTTTTCTATCACTCCGATCAGAGTAAAAATGAAATCCTTGTCGCATAAAGCTTTTAGGCAAAAGTGATGATTTAATTTATCGTGTACACTAAGCGAAAGTAATGAAGAATATGCTCTAAACACTTCGAATTATTCCAATTTTAATCACTTTGCTTGTTAGACAATCTCTGTCTAAGTTCTTTTACGCGCTCTTCAAAATCAATTTGAGATACTTTGTCAACATCACCTTCTCCTTGTATACATCTACTCAAATAAGAGATATCTCTTTGAAATTCTCCTGATTCCCATTGATACACTTGACAATCAAGCTCACCATTGTGAGTATCCAAAAGTTTTACTGGTCTAATTCCAACAATATAATATTGTGGATATTTGCAATTTTCACTACTCATAAATTACCTTATTTTATTAATATTACTTAATTAGAGTCTGCAAAAAGAGTAATACAAAAATAGCCTTGAGGATTGGTTAGTTAGTTACTAAATTTTGACTTGAACTGTTTTAATACAGCCTTTCATTTGTTGCCAACAGATGAAAGGATTTTTCATAACAATATTAGCTCTAATTGTGAGATTTGTTTATAATTTGGAGCTATGAATTTATTTTATTAAATTATATCTAATGTAAATTAAATTTAGAATTGTAATATCAAGGGTTTCAATAATCGATGTAAACATATTTGTGATTATTTTCATGAATTTACGTTATCTCAGCTTCTAATTCACGTAAGGTGTAAATTTTAAAATATTGGATTTGATGTAATTTGTTAGTTGATAATCATTCATCTAACTCACGAATTATTTTAATTTCATCATCTTCAAGATTAATCTCAAATTTTTTGCCATCTGGATTTTCCATTATTAATATATTATCTTCCTCGTAAAAGATTGGGTTGCCATGTAATCTATGCTTAAGTATTTCCTTTTGTACACCTTCCTGTACTTGTTTTGTCACTAGTTTAGACCATTCAGTAAATTCTTTTAATAATCGGGATTAATTGACTATCTGGGTGTCTTAAATATCGCTTACCATTACTATCAACTTCAACCGTTGCTACCCCATGAGCGTGCATATCATTAATTGCATTTTGTACGCCCTCTTGTGCAAGTATATTTCTTTCTTCAATAGTCATTTCGGAAAGTTCTTTCTTCTTAATTGCCTCGACATCTAATTCTTTATGAGAATCGTCACTCATATTCATATAACCAATTTCATGAAAATAATTAAACTTCCTATAGCGTAGCTGAGATTTATCTTTGGGTAAACACCAGGTATTTATTATTTATATTCCATCTAAGCGCCATTTATTTAAAAACTTTCGATTTTTCTAGGTTTATCAGCTTTGTTTCTATATCTGGATTCATGACAGGTATATTCAGTAAAATATTGCAAATAAAAGCACTTTTCCCTGCTCCATTAGGGCCAGCTATAACTATTAATTTTGGATTCGATGCCATTACAAGTGAATACGTTACTTATCTAATTCACGAATTATTTGAACTTTCCCATCTTCAAGCCTATACTCAAATCTTTTCCCGTCTGGATTTTCCATTATCAACATATTGTCCTCTTCGTAAAAAATTGGTTGACCATTTAACTTATGCATAGCTATTTCTTGTTGTACTTCTTTTTGAGCTTGTTCAGCCAAAGATTGAGACCATTCAGTAAATTCGTTATTCATGCCATTTTTCTTGTTAGTTTGCTTACAAATAAATTTTCAGAATTATAAATTTATTTGGTTATATTTTAAAGGAATTAGAAATAAATTGGCAAAGAGATTTATCTTTACCAATTTATTTTTCAGTACTGCTATTTTAAAACCTAAAGAACATATTTATTTTAAGGATTTTAAGTACTGTAAATTGGAATTATCTACTTATACCCTTAGATTGTTGCTGTTGTTGAGACTCAGCTACTTCATAAGTGTATTTTTGAGCAACAGATTCTACTTTCTCCATATTTTTTAAATCTTCCTTCAAGGTGTGGGAGGTAAATTCACCTTTATTTAGTATTTCTGCACCATCAGATTTACGATGAACTGAAATAGCATCCCCCTCCATTCGGAAATTATAGTTTTCACTGCTAAAGCTGATTGAACCATCACCCTGTTTTTCTCCAACTGCCTTAAGCATAGTGCCAACACTTGCTTCTATAACTTTACCTTTAGCATCCAAAACGTTAGAAGCAACCATATTTACAGTTTTGCTTACATTTGATGTGATGGTATTTTTCGTGCCGTCTATCGCATCCTTTACTCCATCTACTTTCTGTTTGACTTTACTTTTAAAGTCGTCAATTTTTGATTTGACTGCATCGATTTTAGGTTGAACAATTTTTTTAACTTGATTGATGATTCCTTTCGCAACTTCTTTTACTTTACGCTCAATAGAGCCGACGAAATTTTGTAGCTTTGAGTTTTCCGGATTGGGGGCATTAACTTTGACAGTATTTGTTAATGCTTGTGTCAGTTTTTCAATACTTTCTTGCTGGTTCTGAATTTGTTCTTGTAGTTTGTTTATAAATTCTAGAGTTTTATCAGGATTATTTTCTAATTTCTGTTGTTGGATTTGTTGTTCAAAAACAACCATTTGTTTCTGGATTCTTTCCAAGGCTGAAGATTTCTCAGACTTTTGAGAAATACTTTCAGATTGTGTATTATTTCTTATTTTTTCTATTGCAATTTTATCTGTAGTGATACTACCATTGGTGACTCTGTATACATCTTCTCCAGATGATATTCCTATGCGTACAGTACCTTTTAGCCTTTCAGGTTCATATATAGCTTTCCTCAATTTTTCTATTGCTTCTGAATCCATAGAGTTATTTTCTGTTTTACCTCCAACACTTCCCCTCCATTTGATTTCTTTACCAATAGCAAATTTTATAGTTTCCCCTTCTTTCAAGCCTTGAGCTTTGAATCTTTCTTCAATTATTCCTACAATTTCATCAAGAGATTTTTTCTCATCAGATTGTTTAGGAATTAGAATTAATTTCCTGTATTTAAAATAGATTGAATTAAAGCAGATGGTTCTACAATTACTTCTGGTAGAATTACACCACCTAATCGATTAATGATTATTGTTTTTTCTACTTGTATATAAGCCCATTGACCGTCAAACATTACAGATAAAGATTTTGATTTTTCATCATTGCTAGAAATATTGTATTCTTTTAGTTCCCCATTCAATATAAATACGTTTGGAGTATCTATATTTCCATAATAAATGTCAATTATTTCAGGTTTATATCCTTTATAAAATGGAGGTTTACCCCATACTTCTGCGGCATTTAAAACATCAATTCTATATTTATTAGCAAGAAGTGCTATATCCATAGGCAGCTTGCTAATTTGTTCTAATTCATATTCTGAAAATTCTTGACTCATATTTTTATCACCAATTATTTATACTAATAATAATCTTACCTTGATATTTTCAAACCTTGACTTTGATTTTGATTAATAGCTTCATATTCATATTTGTCCATAATTTTTTGAAGCATATTCATTGAATCAACATCTTTTTGTGACGCACTGTCAGTAAATGATTTATTTTCAAAAATTAACTCTCCATCCTTGTTTTTAACAGATATAGAATCTCCTTTTACATCATTATTATCTTTACTGAAAGTATAACTTTTACTCTCAAATACAATTGAATCACCTTTCTCGTTGCCAAAATCATCTAACATTTTATTGATACTTGAATTTATAGATTCACCATCATATTTCAAGTCATTTTTTTTATTTTTTTTATCTCCACCTCCATCTAAAATTGCCTCATAAATTCCTAAAATATTTTCTTGAGTTCTTGTTATCTCATGTTTATGATGTTCGCTCATAAATTTTTATCTTAAATTGACTGTAATTGTTTCTCATATTTGGATTTGATAGCAATATCTTTACTGGGTAATAATTTATCTGCTTCTTTCTCTCTGATTGTTAAATCTTTATCATTGCGGTCTTGTAAATTGAACTTTTCTGCTAATTCTTGCTGTACTTCATACCATTTACTTACGCTAAATTTATCGGAATCAATATCAATTTTAGGTATTTTTATTTTTTGTAGTAATGGTAGACCAATTGTTTGTCCAGATCTAAACCCTGGATTAATAATTACTGCTTTTCCCTCTGGAAGGGAATTGAATTGATTAATTTCAAATAAGCTACGGGTATTATTCTGGTCAGCAAGAGAAGTCGAAGCACCTCCTTTACCAGAACTACGAGAACGCTGTTTATACTTAATTTCCTCATTTCCTAAAAACTTACTGAAGCGCTCCGCTGCAACATCATCTTGAGGGTTGAAAAATGCTTTAGTCGCGCAACCTCCAAAAATTGCATTGGTAGTTTCTTTTCCGTAAGCTTCTTCAAGCTGGGATAAGTTTTGTAATCCCAAAATCGTAATCAAACCATCTTCCCTGTTTTGGTTTAACCAATCTACCAGTGCAGGGAGATATAAAGTTGGTAATTCATCAATTACCAATACCAAGGGTTCAGAACGCTTACCAGCAACATTCCTAGTGACTAGTAGGTGTAAGATTGAAGTCAGCAGTGGAGCAATAACATCACGTTTTTCTTTGTTAAGACCGAATACAGTCATCTGTCGCCCTTTTAAATCTAAAGGCATGGTTGTTGTGCCGCAGAAAGCTGACACGGCTGAAGGTGTCATGAAACGTGAAAACAGCCCATTAGCAGTTCCCACAATTGAACTAGCAGTTTCCGGGCTTCCAGCCACAGAAAGGAATTGAGAAAAACTAGCTTTAATCCAAGGATTTAGTTCTATATTTTCTAAACGATTAATTAAATCCTTGAGCTTAAGAATTGCATAGCACATCATAATGTCAGGGAAACAGGTTCCTTTTGCCATCATAAAAATGGCTTGTGCTAACTGGTCCCCTGCATTTGAGAAAAACCCACCATCAGAAGATTCACCTCCAACAAGCTTAAAGTTCTTATTCATCACAACCGCTAGTTGACGTGCCATCTCTGCGTCAGTATGACTTGTGAGGAAATCAAGCGGATTTGCAATACAAGATTCTGAAAACCCAGGAGCAAAAATATTGACATTATAATCCCGCTCGGCGGCATATCCAGCAAGCTTTGGTGCCTGACCTTTTGCTCCAGCAGTAGGTGATTCTTGGGTTGCATACTTGAAGTCGTAGAGAATAATCGGGAATCCTTGAAGTATCGCAGACCTAACCAAAGGATTAACCATAGAAAAAGTTTTCCCGCTACCAGGGCCGCCACAAACTAAAATTCCACGCTGGGCTTCTGGTAAGTAAATCCTGGATGCGTCTTCAGGAAGATATGTTATTTTTCTTCTTTCAACAACTTCAATCCTTGTACCCTTTGGAGAACCAACAAACAAACTAACTCGATTATGTTTTCGTTCTTTGATCTGTTTACAGGCAAGTTTACGTGCAAATTTTCTTTCTTTGCCTCCTGCCCACTTTGCACGGGCTAATTTATCTGAGCCACCTCGACCTTCAGCAAACTTAGCGAAAGCCAATACGCCAAGAGCCAAGAGTAACAAAAGCCCTAGAGGAGAATAAAGGATATCTAATCCTGGGGGAAGGATTTCGTTAGATATTTCTTGTGTTGCTGCGTTAGTTTGTGCTGTCATCGTCCGATACCCAAAATCACCAAGTCATTTTCTCTAACAGGAATCCAAGGAATTGGTCCGATAAAGTATGGGGTACAACTGCGTCCATGAAAAGGAATATGAGCGCATATTCTGAAAAATAATCCAAAGTCTGCTCTACCAGCAGATTCCTCAGCCCCGGTCATTACGACTTTAAAACCCGAACCATAAACTAATCTGCCAGTTGGCTCTTTCCCGCCATTAACTTTACTTAAAATCCCAAATCCACCTTTTACCTTTTGAGAAGAACCAGAAGCCCAACGCTTTCCATAAAGACCTTGACCTGCAATAAAGTCGCCTAACTCTAAATAGGAACATTCAGATCCAGGCTTACAAGCAACGGGAACAGTAACACCACGACGATTCACCCTACCTGATACAAAATAATTATTATTAATTCTTGGATCTCCACGCTCAGAAGTTCCAAAAACGACTGAATTAATACCAACCACTCCTGCACCAGCTTTGATTGATTGAGGCATTTGGGCGAATGGTAAGCGCTTTAAACCTGGAACCTGATTTATAAAACTTTGCTGCCATTGCTTAAATCTTTTGAACGGAATTTTTTCTATACCAGGAATAGAACTCATTCCATACTGACTTAAGCTCAGCTCTGACAATGGAAGTTTGGCAACTTTTGGATATCGACCCAAGACTTGAGAAATACTGATATTCCTACTACTTACCCCTGCTTGCAAAAATAAATCACTCAAAGGTTTAACTTCATTCACCTTGAGTTGTCCCAGTTGGGGAATTGCTTTAACTAAAGATTGAGGAGTCTGCCATTGAATTAAACCAAAATCTTCTAACGTACCAGCTGAAACTGGAACTACTTTAGATAAATCTTTCAGGCTCAAAGAAGAAATTTTAAAAGCTTCGTCCACATCTCCCAATTTCACGATCGAGTCTAACCTCTGTCCAGCCACCCAACTACGTGAAGGGTCATACCCTATTTTCTCAACTACTTTTGAAGGAACTTTTAAAAAACCTGGTTGTTGGACTGCTGGTAAATTTTCAAAGTTGATCCGTGACCAATCTGGTATTTTACCTTTATATTTACCTTCTGAATAATCTATAACAGGTATTTCTTGAGCAGAAACTCTAGGTAATAATGCAAAGTTTAAGAGAGTAAAAGTTACACTACTTATTAATAGTATCTTTTTAAGATTAATCATTATAAATACAAAACTGCAATATATTGTTAGGTGAAGTAATCAAAAACAATACCAATTTCCTTTAAGCTTGCTACACTTAGTTTATAAAAGGGAAAAGGGAATAGGGAACAGATTTAAATAATTTGATGTGTAGCGATTTTTTTAATTAGTATAATATTTATTTTTGACTGTTATGTATTTGAAAAATAGATTTTAATTCATAGGTTTTTTTATTTCTCTAAGTCTAGGTAATAAAGGTTTAGGTCTTTCTGAATCAGGTTTAATTACTAAGTTTGTATAAGCTGGCTTTCCTTTGATTGGAACTATTCTGAATTGATATTCTTTCTGGTTACCGTCAGTTCCTTGAGTTACTACAGTAAGCTCAGTACTTCCATCTGAACTACTTGTTATGTGAGGAAATTTAATAGGTTTTATTTTCCTTAAAAATAGGATAGTTGCTCCTGAACTTTGACAATCTCCCTGATTTAATTGGCATAAATTGCCGTTAGAAGAAAATCCTATATGAGATGGATCAGCAAGCCAAGCTTGTTTAACGACTTCGCCAGTTGGAATAAAATCTATCGTTAATCCATAACCATCGGCGACATTTAAAATAACTCCTTGTGAGCTTAAACCTTGAGCATCTTTAGAGTAAACAATCCTTGTAGGAATCCCCAGCATTTGACCTTGATTAACAAAAAATAAGCTCAACAAACTAAATGAAAAAATAAAACTTTTCATCATATAAAAAACTTTATAGATAAATAGTACGATTCACAAAAAGTCTCACATCTGTATCAGGTTTAATAATAAAAACTCTAGGTTGGGATCTAAGTCTTTGTAAATGTTCTTCTTGATTTCTTGCTGTTCTTGACAAAATCTGTTTTAAACTTCCTTCAGCGAACCCAGCTGCTAAATTTTTATTTCCATTGTTAGTAATACTTGATACTCCTAAAGAATTAATACTAGTTACGCTATTTCCCTGATTTTCGATCTCTGCAGCTTTCTCGACCCCCCCTAAGATAGAAGTAAGTACAATATTGCCCACATTCTCACCTGAATGGGAGGACTTTGCCTTCAAAGGCTTGCCATGAGACGCTAAAATTTCTATTGAATTTTCTGGAATCTTTTTTTCTTCAGTGTCACCATTGTTATTAATTAAAACACTCGTTGCTTGCATTTGAATAAATTTTGAACTGCTTGAATTAGTTACTTTAGCAACGATATAAGAATTTTTTGGTAGGACTTCATCTCCATTAGAACCCTTTAAAGGCTTTGACAATTGAATCAAATAACTTTGATTTTCTTGAGGAGGAATATTACCACCCCACATCACAGGTGTTTTTAGTTTCCCCTGTGTATAACTACCAACTAAGATACGCTTCCCACTGTAATCATTAGCGTAGCGTGACCGCAGGTCATTATTTTGCTCTCCGCTTAAACTACTAGCAATTTCTCCTGAACCCCCTTCTATCCCTTCTGTTTGTGTTGTTTGTTGAGAAATTTCACCAATTTCATTATTGCTACCGTAAACTCCTGTATTGGAAGCTGCCAACCATTCTTCCATTGGGTCTTTTTCTGTTTGTGTTGTCACAACTGGCTTGGGTTCTGGTCTGACAACAGGAGGTTTTGGAAAGTTAGTTCTATACAGTTGAGGTGGAGTAGGATTTTTAGTTACATAAACTACTTTCGGCTTTGGAGGCGTCGGTATGACTTTTGGATCTGGTTCCGAAGTTTTTTCAGCAGTTGATGTATCTTCTACAGGTGGTGTTGGTTGTACATTTAGATTTTGCAACTCACGCTTTTGAGTTGTTAAAGCTACTTTTGTTTTCAACTCCCCAGTTTGATCGGTTTCATTTACAGTTGATTCTTCTTGTTTCTCTGACTGAGTATCTGAATCAGGTGTATCAGTGGAATTAACCGCCTGTATCCCTTGATTTACTAAGCCTCCAAAAAAAACAATGAATACAAGCACTACACTAAAAACTAGCCCCATTTTTATCCAGGGCTGACGCCAAACCTCGCGAGTTGTAACCATCTGCTCAGGTTCGGCGACTTCTGGCGTTGATATCTGCTCGGGAGAAGGAGTTGGATTTTCTTCCTCGACAGTTGCCCCAGCCATAACAGCCAATTCATTTGCTTTTAAAGCTTTCTTATCTTCTTCAGTAGTTGACATAATTTAACCTCAAAGCTTAAGGTCTTGAATTTTAAAAATCTCCATTCCAGCCTTTCGAACTTTGTAAGCAACTTTTTGGGCTTCTGATGGGTTATTTGGTAGTGCTGGTGTGTCGATCGCCCTAACAAAAATTTTTTTATTGAAGCTAATAGCTCGATTTACCTCATCTCCATGACTGAAAAACACAAGATTAGCGACGAGATCTAGACTCCATTCACCCTCACCTAATTTCGAAGGCTGTGATATGTGACGGACTATCAAAGCAGATTGGACATTGCCCGTAAAAATTTCTTCTGGGACTAATTCAGCTAATTCTTTTAAAAAATCTTCTCTAAAATCTTCAGATAAAGAAAAAGAAGATTTCCAAACTTCAGTTGTAACCTTTTTACCTTTATCTCCAACCTCAATTCCTTTATCTAATTCAAGCTTCTTATTTATTCCAGAATTATTAACTATTTTTGGTAAGGCATTCCAACTAAGTAGAGAAACAAGGTTACTACCGGTGAAATTAACTATTGCTTTCGCTGAACGATTTTTGTCCCCAATATCTGAGACTCTTATAGAGCTTCCATCATCTAATTCTACTAAAGTTGGAGATTTAGATTGTAATTGACTCAATTGTCCAGAATTGGACATAGATAAAATCAGTATAAATAAAAGTAATAAAGTATTACTAATTAGTAGAATTGGAGTAAAATTTATTTCTTTTTTTTCAAGAATTGAGCGCATGAAAAGAATTTTTATATTTTTTTGATAACTGTTTTTGCAATACTGGTAAATCCTGAAAAACTAGACATTCCGCCTCCAACACCAATTCCTAAGGCAAGAAAAGGAGAAAATATTCCTTGTAAAAGGGGTAAAAACAATGGATTTGTTGGAGAATGATTTACAACTGCACTAGATGCAAGTCCTACCATTATTGAATAACTTACTAAAATCAAACCTAGACTTAGCCAAGCACTCAACCAAGTAAAAATAGGTCTAGAACCAGCAGGAAATAATGATAAAACTAAGAATATAGGTGCGACATAAGCATTTAGAAGAAAAGCTATCTGAATAATATATTGAAATGCAGCTTCACAACCAGAAAGTAGTACCCAAAGAGCGGTTTGTACTGCTGAGTTAGCAAGTTCTCCTGGGATTTCCCATATTTTTAAATTAGGAAGAGAAAAACCTAATCCTTTCTTTTTTCTATAAGCTTCTGCATCTTTTTTAGCTTGTTGAATGGCTCTGTTTTTGCATTCTTGGCGAGTATCTATTGCTTGTCCACTTTGGTCTACTGTTTGTTCTGGTTTACTTTCACATTCCGCTATTTTAGCTTGAACATTTGCAATAAAAGCTGTATTAGCATTTGCTGCTCGAACTGCTGCTCTGAGTGTAATTCCATTCCTTGTCATGTTTAATATGTTGTCATTGACACCAATGGTGAAACCTCTAATTAATAAGGATGTATTTGCTAAAAGAGCGCCATTATTACTTAAAAGCAATATGATTAAAATTGGATAAATAATTTCGTTTATTATTGAAGTACTAAAAAAACCATCATTTACAATTTTTTGATACCAACCAATAGACCAAAATGCTACTAATACAGCAGCTACTAATAAAGAAACAGCTACTAAAGCTTTGTAGATTTCGCTGTTACCATTTGCTAGGATACTCCACTCCTCATCAAACATTTTCACAATAGATCTGGATGCTTCTACAGCGCTATCCATGATAATAGCTGCATCACTAGTTCCTTTATCTTCACCTGGCTTTTGTCCAGGGATTTGAGCATAAAAGAAAAATGCATTTTCAACAAAAGATGTATTCAAAATCATTTCTTTTGTTCCCAAAATCCATCGTTGAAACTGGCATTTCTTAAAATATCTGTTCTATTGTTTTCTCTTTGCAGTTGTTTGCGCTTAGCTTGTTGGTCTAAATTTTCTGAGATATCAGCAAGATTTATGTCTGCTGCTGCTAAAGCTCTAGTTTGCTTTTGCTCTTCTGACTGATTTGCTTTATTGATGATTTGCGCTTGAGAATTTTGTAAAGCAATTTTTTTGAGAATATCTTGTGTTACTACATCAGCTTGTGCATTTTCTGCAGCAGTAGAGGATTCTTCTACTGCTAATTGTGTCTCTTTTGATTCTTGTAATTGTATTTCCTGTCCTTCTTTCCCCAATACAGATTTTGATTGTCCATATGTGTAAACTCTATGGAACTCTTTTGAAGCATTAATTCCTTTGGTATTAGAATCAACCCGAACAGAATTATTATTAGTTGAACCCAGGACTTGTTTAATGATTTTGTCTCCTGCCTCCAAGGGATCTGGAATATTTAATACTCCTTCTGAAGAACTGATAATTTTATCCAATCCTTTTAAGGTTACCCAAGAATTTTCAAATTTATTGATGTAAGTTTTTAAGCCGTCAAAAATTGTAATGATATGATTAAAACCTGTTCCATGAAGTCCGAGTGATTTAGCTGTCTGTAGAATTGATTTTCCCTTCGATTCTACTTGATTAACTTTCTGGATAGCCTTATCTCCTTTCTCTTGAAAATCTTTATTTTTACTGTAAGCTTTTGCTGGTGACAGTGCCGTAAGTAATATTAAAACTAAAATAAATTTAAAAAAGAAATGGTTGAGGGTTAACTTCAAAATCTTTTGCTTGAATAGTGACATATAAATCATCCAAAGATACTACAAATTCTTCAGGAGTGCATGGACTGTTTACAATCGCTTGCTTAGAATTTTTCAACAACGACTTTGCAGTGACTAGTAAAGCAGGAGGTTTATTTTGACTCTTCTGTGAGAATTGTTCAAAAATTGCACCTTCATAACGTGGCTTTGAAGGTATCAATTTTGCAGGGCGGTTATACATCAAAACGTATACTTCTCCTACTTTGAAAGTGGCATTAATGCCAGGTCTTTCTATTCTCTTAGCATCGTTCTCCAATAAACCCAAATACAAAGACTCAAGAGTTTGGCTATTTTCTACGTATCTATTGCCAGCAGATATCGCAGCTTGACAAACTTTTGTTGTTTTAATAATTTCTTTTTCACGCTGTTCGCTTTTCCACTTCCAGATTTGAAAACTCAATATTGATACCAAAACACCTAGTATTGCTAAAAGTATTTTTTGCTTACTAATTTCAAACAAAATATTTTTCATAAAGGCTTCCCTGACTGAATACAATTTACATAATGTTTTGCGAATTCAGAAACCCATTCAAACTTATTTTTATGTATTGATTTAAAATGGTCGCGTGCAGCCTGTTCTTCTCTACTATTAGCAACTAAAGCTAACATTGGAGCAGAAGGATAATAACGACACAAAGTATATTTATTTTGATAGTCTAGCAGCCATTTTGTGTACATTTCTGTCGCATTGGGGCGAAAAGTTTCATTTTTTTCAATAATTTCTTGAGGGATTCCAAGATGTTCATTAAAACTTTTAGATGCTCCTGGAACTATTCTCCCTATTAAACGGCAAGGCATATTTTGAACTATTTGTTCCCCTGCCTCTGACTTCGCGATCGACAAGATATCTTGAGCCGCAAGCATAACTCGACATCCAGATTTACGAGCGGTTGCACATTTTCTACCAACGAGTTTTGATAAGGAACTAAAACGGAGTAACACACTCGCTTCATCCATAAAAAACACACTGTTAGAAGAGGATAAAGATTGTCTTGAAGCTGCAGCGTAAGCACTAAGACCCATAATTTCGGCGTCTTTTCCGGACTGAATATTAGTCAAGGCAAAGGTAATGAAATTGGAATTAGTTACAAAAGTAGAAGGTCTACAAATCGCATTTCCAATAGTACTTGTACGCCAGTACTTTAAGCGCAAGCAAATATATTTGAGCGCCCGATCTACGTTGTCATCTTCATAACCTAAATTTATTTTTGACTGCGAATAAAAATTCTCTAAGTCAGCTAATGTAGGTGTGTCATCCCATTGGGGGGTTCCGATTCCTTTTTGTTGTGCCAATTCAAACCGCTTCTTGATGTCTTCATCCTCGTAAAAAGCCTGTATTCCTAAAGGTATTAAAGATTCAATTGTCTGAGCCAGAAACCCATCAAAATTTTGAGAAGAATCAGAACCTAAAACTAATTGAGAAACAATTAAAATAACATCATTTCTGTGAGACTTTATTCGTTCTTTTCTATCTTTCTCAGGAATATTAGACAGGTCTAAAGGCTGAACAAGATTATTAGACTCTTTTGAAATGTCAAAATAAAATCCATTCTGATAAGGAGTATAATCACCAAAAGTCCCAGTCCCATCATCATTTGGCAGGTCAATAGTTAAAATTGACATTCCTAAGCTTTGACATTCAGCCAAAATAGTTGATACTAAGACTGACTTTCCTGAGCCGGTTGTCCCTAAGACTAAGATATTTTTGGTTCTAGATAAATCGATATATACTGGGGAACTACCTTCATCCGCTATTAGTTCAAACCCTTGAGAATCTGCAGGAGATATTTGCACCACATTAGTAAGCCCTAAGGCTTCACTAGCAAAAAAAACCATTCGCCGATTGTATGGACGCAATAAGAGTGATTCTTTCTTGATCAAAAGCGTTTGCAACCAAATCAACCAAGCGTATTCCTTCTCCTGAGACAACTCGGTTGGCTGATTTACATAGCCAGAGATCAACCTACAAGCATCATCAACTTCTGAAGGACTGTTGCGATAGACAAGCACAACCAGTGCTAAGTTCTCAGGGATATCCCCAGTGTACAAACCTTTTTGAGCCTCAACAGAACGCTCTACATCTATTTGGGCGGCGACATCTATAGATCTACGCTCTTGCACATTTAAGTCTAAAGTTCTCGCTCGGCGCAAAATCATTTGTTGAGCAGCACGAGTCAACTTTGTATCTGCGGGACTAATTTCAGTAATTATCTCAACATCATATATGTTGTTACGAGAAAATATATCCCACAGAAATTTAAGTTGTCCTTGAGTAGAAGCAAAAAGTTCAGGCTTTTGTTCTAAAACCAAAATTCCAACATATTTTTGAGAATTAGACCCGTGAGGAATACAGACCCATCTCCTATCTGCAAAAGGAACGCCATTATTTAAAAATGCAGATGTTGAATGTGCGCCTCCAAGTACAGCACTTGGTTTGTCTATTTCAGAATCATTAATTTCTTCTCTGATTTCTCCTGAGGAAAAAACCAAGCAATGAGGGAGCTTGACTTCATTTGCTCCAATTCTTTCACAGAGTTCTTTCCATAAATCTTGCTCTGATTTTAATTGGGGAGATAGACCCATTTCAGATAATATCTGTTGGTATCTCATTGCTCTATCAAACGCTTTATTAAAAATTTGAATCAAACGTTTTTCAGTTATCTTATTTACGCCTGATTTAGTAAAACGCCTTGTCAAAAACTTCCCAATTTTTGAAATTAATTTGTCTAAATTATCTGCTGATTCTAAGTCATTATTTGTAACTGTAAAACTGCAATAAATGTTCAGAGATACTTTTTTTCTTGATTTGTCACGAGTTAATTTTTGAACGCGAGCAAGGTTACTCCAATCAAGAAATTCTGACTCAGAAGATACAGGATTATTTAATCTTTTAAACAAATATTCTTTTTTATCATTATCATCACAAAAAGAACTCCATCTAAATATAAAACGCTCTGACTGAGGAATATCTTTCAATCCACTTTCAAATGATTTGATTGCCGCTTCTAGTTGCTGTTCAGAATTAAAAATAGGGTGAACACCACGGCAACTATACCCAAAAATTAATTCAAAAGAATCACTGTCATGTATATTTTTCTTGCTTAATAAATAAGCACCTAACTTATTAGACTCTTGTTCGATGCGTAGTAAAGTTAAAAGGTCTACACAGTCTTCAAAAGGATTTAAAGTTTTAGTAGTTTTTCGACTCACTTTAACTCTCCTTTTACCTAACCTCTTTTTTTCAAAAGAAGAAGAAAAGTTTACATGTCCTCTCACCCATTTAGGTTTTATGGGATAAATTTTCGACCAAAATCTGTGTGGTTTTTCTCCTGATAAAAGTGCTGCACTAATTCCTATCCATAATGCAGTAGATATTCCGAGAAACCAACTTAATCCAATAACAAGATTAAGAATACCGACAATTACACAAAATATCCCAGCAAATATTGCAAATTGTTTTCCAGATAAAGGTCCTATTCTTGGGCTCTCACCTAAAGATTGATTGATTTTTTTGATATTTATATCTCCTCACAAAATTAGATTAGTAATAAAAACTCTATTAATTAGTTGTACCAGCGGAACAGCCCCCACTACCGAACATAAGATTTTGAAAGACCATAATAAGTACAACAAAGATGAAAGTAATTAAGGGCTGTTGGATGACGTGTGTCACCTCTTGACCATTTCCGTAGGCTGAAATAGCCGTGGCAATTGTGTATAAGAAATATCCGAATATAACCAATGTTAGAGCAGTAAAAATAATGACTGGTAAGTTAGTAAATATTGCACCTGTTGTATTACCTGTCTTGGCTTGGTCTACAATGCATTTCATTGCACTTTGAGCTGATTTAAACAATTGGGCATTTGCAGGAGAAGGATGATTGACAATTGCAAAAGCAGTCGTAAATGAACCAACAAATTGATATTTAAACTGGTTAGCTAAATACCCTAAAGTTTTCCTAAATTTATTACTTTTACTTCTCATATTTTTCTCTGGTAAATATTACTAATACTTTAATTTTCAGGGTAACAATCTTGCAAAATTTAAAGTAAATTTTGCAAATCTATTAAAGAAGATTAAATCAAAACCTCAAAACTCATACAACTGTAAACCGGATATGATTTGGATATCATCCACCCGGATATTTTTTTGTTTAGACTATTGACAAATCGTCTTAAATAGAATATATAACTCAATCAAGTCAAATATACTAAGCGAATTTATTTTTCGTTTTCATAGTTTTACTTTTACTTTCATACGAATAAATACGAAGCTTACTTTTGGAGATATTAATACGAAAGCAAAAATACTTAAATTAGCTTTTAAAAGTTTTTATAAAACTTTTTTTGTCTTGACTAAAAAAATACATGCATATATGCATATAGGTAGTTGACTTTGAGAAATATTTATACAATAATCATTTCACATAAATAATAAACTTCACCTCACTTCACCATCCTTCAACATCCTTCATGGCATTTAGAAACTGCTCAAAGCTACTTTAAGCCAAGTTATAAGCGTGTAAAATCAAGCATATTGCTAACATAGAATAATTAACAGATTTTTATATTAGAAGTATAAATTTTATGTTTTTACCCGGAGTGTGCAAATAATATGTTGTAGAATTTTGTATCTAAATATTCTTATAAATTAAGTGCCGGTTGAATTCCGGATTCTTCTTTATCGCCTCCGGCGAAAGGAAGCGGGAAGAGGAAAGAATTAAGCTTAACAGAAAATCTAAAACCGACAGTTCTTCCTGGAGCAAACGGGTTTATTAGCGCAGCGTGACTGCAGGTCAGAGGCTCCGCCGATGCCGCAGACTCTAACCCCAGAGCCTTCATGGCGACGGCTTAGCCTCTTCGTCTATGTTGTGTCTGCAGTCAGTTCGCTCCGTGTGTTGGGAAACTTCTTCCTTCGCTTAAGGGTTTCTGCATAAATAACGCCCCCTGGAGACCGCAAAAATACAAATCCCCTCTGGTCTGTTGGTTGCTCGGGGGATTAGTTATTGGGTATTGGGAATGGCGGCTAAGTAAATATGATAGCTCCAGTCTCTATCCTCGAAAAATCTTTCGCCCACTTTTATAGATCGCTCAATGGAAGTCTCAAAGCAGACATCTTTGACTTTCCCGGATATGCGATTGTCAATTAAAACACGGTCACCAGTTCTCGGAACAATTTCGCAGCTCATTGGAATGGCTGATTTGTCGTCTGGTAGATAGAAAATACATTGGAACATAATGATTTTTTTTGATTAGCTTAGTTGCACCAGTAAAAACTGAAAGTTTTAGACTTGAAGACTTCTTCTCTAATGTCGTAAGCGCGAGACTTATGACCCTCGTTAATGCACGATGATATATCTGCATAAAATACTCATTACTTCCCCAGGGTTAGAAGTCGGTAGCAAGGGACTCCAGTCACCCACCTGTGCGTAACCTATTAACTGTAAATAATGAATTGTGCTGCTTACGGTTTTGGAAGAGCCAATTAACAAATGTTTGATCTGCTCTCTTGGGGGCGGTTCTTCGACATCTTGAGAGGAAAGTATTATTTTGTCGGGATTTCGCATTAACCACTTTCCGGCAGTGCCTACTGTGGTTTTTTGTGTCGTTGTATAAGCTTGTTGCATAAGCTATTTGTGCAATGCTACACATACATTGTAACGCGCGAACGCGCTTACGCGCTTGCGCGTAAATACAAATAATCTTTTATGCTGTGGCACAATTAAGCCGTTGCGTGCTGCATTGCGATGAGTGAGAAAAAAGAAATTAGGGGTTACATTCCTGCGGAACTGAATAAAATTTTTCGTGCAGTGGTGACACTCAAGGACACTAACCTCAGTGACTCATTGCAAGAGGCGATCACCGACTGGCTTAAGAAGCCTGAGAATAAAAAAATCATCGATAAGCATAATCTAAAAGATTAGTAACGAATGCTCAGAATCTCAGTGACGCGCCGAGCAAGCAGTTAAATTGCGGGATATTGTGTCAAATTTTCCGACAAAAAGACTTGTTCAACTTATTATTTCTTTTAACTTCTTCTGAGAAAATTCCTGTAACTTCTCATCTGGGTCATTTTCTGCTCTATTGTGCAACAGTGGTAATGTTTGGGGATGGTTGGGATAATCCTCTAAAACAGCGCAAAGTTCAGCATACCTTGGATTTAGCCAATATTTCTGAATTGTACAAGGGTCATTGTTTGCGCGATATAGCAATTGATTTATTGTCAATTTAGCGGCTTCTCTAGCTAGATGGATGCCTAAAGCCAGGGAGTCGCCCCCAACGTTTAGCCTTGTACAGATTTAGTGGGGGAATTTCGCTAACTGAAGTTAAAAAATTCAAATCCCCCCGACGGAAAAATCAAATTTAAAATTGTCTGAGTATTAAATAGTAAAAAATATCACTAATAATATGATGTGTTTCGCGCCGTAAAACGGCGCGAAACACTTTTTTTATAAGAATAAAGAGCGGTTTTAACTGCCAAATACGTAACACATACTTTGCTAAAAATATGACTAAATAACATTTTCAATCAGATTGAAAGTTAATAACTTACTTTCTTGATAATTCATGGTTCTAACGCATTATTTGAGCATTGGGCAATTATGCAATGCAAAAAATCACCCCCATTACTGGAGAGTGATTTTCTACATTAAGTAATTAATTACGTTGTAATTATCTACTTAACTGACTATTCAATTTATTAACCGTTGATTACAGGAGCGCTTACAGCAACGGGAGCTACTTCACCTGCAGCCAAGTCTAAGGGGAAGTTGTGAGCGTTACGCTCGTGCATTACTTCCATACCTAAGTTGGCACGGTTGATGATGTCTGCCCAGGTGTTGATTACACGACCGCTAGAGTCGATTACAGACTGGTTGAAGTTGAAACCATTGAGGTTGAACGCCATGGTGCTGATACCTAAAGCGGTAAACCAGATTCCTACTACAGGCCATGCTGCTAAGAAGAAGTGTAAAGAACGGCTGTTGTTGAAGGACGCATATTGGAAGATTAAGCGACCAAAGTAACCGTGAGCAGCTACTATGTTGTAGGTTTCTTCTTCTTGACCGAACTTGTAACCGTAGTTTTGAGATTCGGTTTCGGTTGTTTCACGAACCAAGGAGGAGGTTACCAAAGAACCGTGCATTGCACTGAACAATGAACCACCGAATACTGCTGCTACACCCAACTGATGGAAAGGATGCATTAAGATGTTGTGCTCAGCTTGGAATACCAACATGAAGTTGAAGGTACCGCTGATACCCAAAGGCATACCATCAGAGAAGGAACCTTGTCCTAAGGGGTAGATCAAGAATACTGCGGTTGCTGCAGATACTGGTGCAGAGTATGCAACACAGATCCAAGGACGCATACCTAAGCGGTAAGAAAGTTCCCACTGACGACCTAAGTAGCAGAATACTCCGATCAAGAAGTGGAAGATTACCAACTGGTAAGGACCACCGTTGTACAACCACTCATCTAAGGAAGCTGCTTCCCAGATGGGGTAGAAGTGCAAACCGATAGCGTTAGAAGAAGGTACAACAGCACCAGAGATGATGTTGTTTCCGTAGATCAAGGAACCTGCAACAGGCTCGCGGATGCCGTCGATGTCAACGGGAGGAGCTGCAACGAATGCAATGATGAAACAGGTGGTAGCTGCCAATAGTGTAGGAATCATCAACACGCCGAACCAGCCAATGTAAAGGCGGTTATCGGTGCTGGTGATCCATTGACAGAACCGTTCCCATAAAGAAGCGCTCTCGCGTCTCTGTAATGTGGTTGTCATGGTACGAATAATTGCTTTGATTCGGTATGTATTAGGTTAGTAATTTATGCCTATAATTAATACATTAGAGTATATATTGCTATTTGTAAAGTTTTTTTCAGTTTTTTTTGGTGTAATTTTTTCAGGCACTAATTTTAAACTGCGACTTTTTGGTCAGAGGTCTTTGATTTATAAGTATTACAGCTATTTTAGAAAAGATTTTATTGAATTTTATTGATATTCACACAAAAATATTTTCTCAGAATATATTTGCAGTTCTATTACGGTTTATAAAATAGCTGAAGCAAAACGACGGACAAAGAATTAAAAAATAATCCCCCAAACCTAAGGTGACGGTTAAGTCTGTATCTACCTTGAGGCTGGGGTATATCAAAGTAAGTTAAGTTTTGTTAGAGTGCAAGCAAGCACTATCCTGAGAATATTTGAGACCGATTAAAAATCAATTAAACTTTAGAACTGACAAAACTTTTGTTAATTCTAATTTCAGATAATTATCTACAGCTATGTACATCCAAGATACTGATGAATGTGGATCGCATTCTATTTTGTGAAAACCTAATGCTGTTGCAAGCTGTTCATACATTGGTTGTAAGGGAATTGTGTACATATCACAAAGCTCAGGAAAATCAGCCTGCATCTTAGTCAAACTTTGCTTTCCGTCTTCTAGGAATTTACAGATATTATTAAAATTCAGGTGATCGGGTTCTATGTACCAACCACGAACATGAATACAGGTACAATTTGTATCTCCCGGTACAGCCATTTTAATTGGATCAGAGTCGGAGTTAACGCTGAAATAAAGACTATGGCGGGGTGAGGTAAAATAATTTTCCTCAGATTCTTTTGCTACAGGATAGAGGACATAAAATCCTACTGGATAATTATTGTCGCAACGACGCAATACCCTCATAGTCGCAGAGCTTTGCTTCGACCAATTACGTAGGATTCTAGCTATACGATGGGATGCTGTAGTATTATTTCCAAAGTTGAAATGATGTCTTAAATAACTACTGACAGGAATAGTGTCTATTCGTGGTTCAAAGACATCTGCAAAAACTTCTACTGATTTTTTTGGTTGAACCGTATCATTTAGGTTGGTTAATGGTGATATAACTCGAACGCACGTTGTATTACCATCAAATTCTTTTTCAATTAATCCTATAGTAGCAAGCTTATCCATCATCATGCCTGCCGCTCTTTCACTTCCACGTTCTTGGGTGGCGTAAAAAAGCTCGTGTGCTTCTTTATGAGTACAAGATATGAAACCTTTTGGTGCCAATAGTTTTGTCAAGGGTAACTCTAAGTTGTTCCCTGACTCATCATATTGTTTAACCAGTAAGTAAGCCCACAACTTTACAAAACATTCAGCCCGACGACGGGTTAAATTAGTTTGTCCTCTCAATAAAGAAATATATTTGCGTTGCTGCTCTGTAGGGAACCATTCATTAATGCTTGCTGGGTTCATGTGAGATTAAATTATTTACCTTCTGAAGTTCGCGAGCGGTTGGCTGATTTGTTAATCGAGAGTAAGGCTTGTTGAAAATTGTGGACTTAATACAAACATTTAAATGAAACTAATAAATTTAGGAATAAGAAATTTTTATTCCTCAAGAAGTTTCCTTTAAATGGGGACTTGTGCAGTTTCTGCTCTAGTTTGTAAATAGTCACTATTTTCAGCCCGGAAAAAATGTGTTTGATGGTGGGAAACTATTAGCCTTTCCACGCCTAGGTTTACTTGAACTTATTATTTCCTAATTAGTTGATTCTCCAGCTTTGTTTTATAAAAATTTCACCCTACTTCAGGTTACTTCTGCCCTCTTCTTATATATACGACAAAATTCTTGTGCATAGATGGTTTGAATAATGAGAAGTGAATTAACGTATGAGTTAGAAGCAGGTTTTGGGAAACTGCTCACAACCTATTGTGTGCGTTAACATAACTCCAAACATTTCCCATTCAATGATTTCATGTCAGTTTCCTCACCAAAAACTGTTACTTACAGCCCTGCTTACACTATCGTTCCGACATATGAATGTTTTAACCGTTGCAGTTATTGCAATTTTCGTACCGACCCTGGTAAAAGTTCTTGGATGACTCTCAGTTCTGCACGGGAGATATTTACAAAACTGCAAAACCAGAAAGTCTGTGAAATTCTAATTCTCAGTGGTGAAGTACACCCAAACTCACCACGACGCCAAAAATGGTTCGAGCGGATTTATGATTTGTGTGAATTAGCCTTATCAATGGGTTTTCTTCCCCACACCAATACTGGACCATTAAGTTTTGAGGAGATGGAACAACTAAAAAATGTCAATGTATCGATGGGATTAATGTTGGAACAATTAACCCCAAAGCTATTGGATACGGTACATCGCCATGCTCCCAGCAAGTTACCAGAGTTACGGTTACAACAGTTAGAATGGGCGGGAAAATTAAAAATACCTTTTACTACAGGTTTGTTAATGGGGATTGGAGAAACCGAAGATGATTGCTGGGAAACTTTGGAAGCGATCGCAAAATTACATCAACGCTACTGTCATATTCAAGAAGTGATTTTGCAACCCCATAGTCCTGGTATTCAGCAAAGTTTTGATGCACCACCTTTTGATCCTCATAAATTACCAGAAGTAATTGCTACAGCACGTCACATTCTTCCCAAGGATATAACCATTCAAATTCCACCAAATTTAATTTCAGATTCCCAATGGTTAATTGCTTGTATTGAAGCGGGAGCTAGGGATTTGGGGGGAATCGGACCCAAAGATGAAGTTAATCCCGATTATCCACATCATCAGGAGGAAGAGTTGAGGGAAACTTTACAACCCTGTGGGTGGGAATTAGTTGAGAGGTTACCAATTTATCCTCAGTTTTATGGGTGGTTATCGTTGAAGTTACGGAATGCAGTGAGGAATTGGCGTAGTGGGGAAGGAGTAGAATTAGCAACGGATAAGATAAGTAACGGATAAGGTTGATGAGATGGGTAACGGATGGGGTTAATCTAAAATATCTACAATAAATATACACTCAGTTAAACAGCAGTTGCCTGTTATATATAGTGTTTATGCTTGAACAAAATATTGAATTACTTACAAATATTTATAACGCTTTTGACCCATTTCGACCTTTACCTGCAGGCGATCCAACTTATGTAGATTGTCGAGAAGTTAGAGGTGATGGGGATATACTGCTAGATCTGGGTAATCGAATTAAACTCTCTAAGGAAAACACTTGTCAGTTATATTCAGGTCATCGTGGTGCGGGGAAATCAACAGAATTACTACGCTTGAAACAATTTCTGGAAGAAAAGAATTTCTACGTAGTTTATTTTGCTGCAGATGAGGAAGATATAGATTCAGAAGATGCTCGGTATACTGATATTCTTCTTGCTTGCACCCGTCACATTCTGGAAGGATTAAAAAATATTGGTAACGCTAACCCGGTATTGGAGTGGTTAGAAGGTCGCTGGGAAGATATCAAAGATTTAGCACAAACAGAAGTGTCTTTCCAAGGAATGAGTATGGAAGCACAAATATCCCAATTTGCAAAACTAACAGCGAATCTGAGAGCAGAACCTTCCTTACGGGAAAAAATTAGAAAAAAAGTAGATCCTTACACGGTTACTTTAATTCAGGTTTTAAATCAGTTTCTTAAAGAAGCAAAAAAGAAACTTCCTGATGGTCGTAGCGAATTAGCAGTAATTGTCGATAACTTAGACCGAATCGCCCCAATTATTACTGATAGTGGGAAAATTAACCACGAAGAAATCTTTCTCGATCGCAGCGAACAACTCAAAGCTCTTGATTGTCATCTAATTTACACTGTTCCCATATCATTGGTTTACTCCAAAAGAAGTACTGACGTCAGAGAAAACTACAGTGATACGGAAGTTTTACCAATGATTATGGTACGGACTCCCAACGGTACAATATGTGAGCCAGGACTAAATAAAATCAAAGAAATTATTTCTAAGCGAATTAGTCAATGTACAACTTACTTATCCTTAGATACAGAAATCTTTGACAGTCCAGAAACCTTCCAGCAGCTTTGTTTGATGAGTGGAGGTCACGTACGAAATTTGTTACTCTTAACTCAGGATGCGATTGCACTGACAGAAGAGTTACCAATTTCTCAGAGAGCAGTACGACGTGCAATTACTAAAGCACGCAATACTTATCGTCAAACTGTAGAACATAACCAATGGGATTTATTAGCAAAAGTTTCTCATTCAAAACGGGTAATTAACAATAATGAGCATCGTAGTTTGTTGTTCAACCGGTGTTTTCTAGAATATCGTTATCTGGACAAGGAATATGAAATTCAACGTTGGTGTGATGTTCATCCTTTAATTAGAGGGATACCGGAATTTAAGGAAGCTGTAGCGAAAATGCAGCCATGACTTCAGAATCAATCGATTGGGACGAAGATTTACCACCAGAGCCAGAAGAAGAATATCAAGCTTTTATCCGTACTTTAAAACGGACAGATGATTTTCGTTTATTATTTGTTCGATCTTCTCCTGCTGAAAGTGAAGACTTGATTATCAGAGTCAAGGAAGAATTAACTGAAAAAAGGATTGAAGTTTTACGATTTAATGAGCCGATTGACAACTTATATGAGATAGTTAAAGGCTTACCAAATCGAGAACAAATCAGTATTTTATTTGTCCAAGGGTTGGAGTATTCATTATATGAATATGAAAAACTCAAGTTTGGCGAAAACAGCGAGCGTTTCAGTTACAGTTGGAAAGGTATTCCGCCAATACTCAATCATTTAAATTTACATAGAGAAAGATTTCAAGATACTTTTAATATCTGCTTTGTTTTTCTCTTACGTTTCTTTTCCCTCAAATACTTCATCCATCGCGCACCAGATTTTTTTGATTGGCGTTCCAGTGTCTTTGAATTTCCTACCAAACCCAAACTTTTAGAACAAGAATCATCCCGTATTATTAAAGAAGGAGATTATGAGAAATATGGTTCTCTAACCCTAGAACAACAAGTTCAAAAAATTCTCGAAATTCAGGAATTATTGCAAGAAAAGTATCAATTACCCAATCAAAAATCAGACTTACTACAAAAACAGGGAATATTACTTGTAGCAGCAAAAGAATACGAAGCAGCTTTAGAAGTATTAAAACAAGCAATCGATATTAAACCTGATGACGACTCAGCCTGGAACAACCGGGGCAATACTCTGTATTATTTGGGACGTTATGAAGATGCGATCGCTTCATATGATAAAGCCCTGGAATTTAAGCCTGATGACGACTCAGCCTGGAACAACCGGGGTAATACTCTGTATTATTTGGGACGTTATGAAGATGCGATCGCTTCCTACGATAAAGCATTAGAAATAAAACCTGATGACGACTCAGCCTGGTACAACCGGGGCTTAGGGCTGTATTATTTGGGACGCTATGAAGATGCGGTCGCTTCCTACGATAAAGCCCTGGAATTTAAGCCTGATGACGACTCAGCCTGGAACAACCGGGGCAATGCACTGTCTGATTTGGGAAGTTATGAAGATGCGGTCGCTTCCTACGATAAAGCCCTAGAATTTAAGCCTGATGACGACTCAGCCTGGAACAACCGGGGCAATGCACTGTCTGATTTGGGAAGTTATGAAGATGCGGTCGCTTCCTACGATAAAGCCCTAGAATTTAAGCCTGATAACCACTCAGCCTGGTACAACCGGGGCAATACCTTGTACAATTTGGGACGTTATGAAGATGCGGTCGATTCCTACGATAAAGCACTTGAATTCAAGCCTAATAAAGACTCAGCCTGGTACAACCGGGGCTTAGGGCTGTCTGACTTGGGACGCTATGAAGATGCGGTCGCATCCTATGATAAAGCATTAGAAATAAAACCTGACTACTATCAAGCTTGGTACAAAAAAGCTTCCTGTTACGCTTTACAAAAAAATATTGTTATGGGAATTGAAAATCTACAACAAGCCATCAATCTAAATCCTGAATACCAAGAAATAGTAAAAACAGATACTGATTTTGACGCAATTCGAGATAGTGAAGAGTTTCAAAGGTTAATTGACAGTTAATCCAATCGCGTAAGGTGCGTCAGGCTCACGGCTTATTAAATTTATTCTGGTCACCTTCTCAAAAGTGCCGTAACCCACTAGCATTCCTAGCCCGAAGTCCAAATATACGTAACACTATTCTTTGGCGGTGCGTTACAGTAAACCAATATACTTAGTTAGTCGGGTAGCAGGATTATATCGCTATAACCCCGCCCCCTCAGAACCGGACGTGCGCTTTGCAACGCATCCGGCTCAAGCAAGTCATAAACTACTCACTGTTCCAGAGTGTATTTGCTGATGGCAGTACAAATGAAC
>NZ_JASJDK010000021.1 GCF_030065675.1 Mastigocoleus sp. MO_188.B34
AAACGCTTAAGGAGAGAACCATCTCTGGGCTAGATACCGTAAGGAATTTAGTTTAAGTGGACTCGTTGAACTAAGAATCTCCGTCCTTATAGGACGGCAGAGTGTCAACAAATACTCCTTATTTCAGTTATGCGATAAACGCCTAAGAGGCTTTCTGCGCAGCGATCGCAGAATCTAAAACTTCTGCATAATCAGCCTTATTGGGATTTTTCTGAAATAATTTCAATACTTCACCCGTATCAGGATTGAGAATTCCAACAGTCGCTGTTTTCGCTTTGTTAGCTTCAAAAAAACTTTCTAAACCTAACTTTTGAGCTTTAGCTTCTGCAGTTTCAGTAGTTCCCTTATCCGTTACATCCAAAACCACAAAATTAACTGAGTCACCATACTGCTGTTTGAGTCCGTCCAACGCAGGTTTAATTTTGCGACATCCCGAACACCATGTAGCATAAATATCAACAAGTACAGGTTTACCTTGTAGTTCCTGCGCTAATGGCTTGACATCTGCGACCTGAACAGCTTCAGGTTTGACATTCTCTACTGCATTTGTTTGACTATTTGCTTCACCCTCTGAAGCAACATTATTTTCAGATCCACAGGCTACCGTAGTAATAGCAATTCCCAAAGCACCGACTAAACCCAGCAGCTTCAACATTTTCGCGGTTAAGTTGTGTTGTTGCTTCACAGTCATGATGTCAATTGATAATAGGCTTTACCTGTTATACAAATCTCAAGCTAAATTGGATTTACTCCGGAAAAAAAAATTAAATACTATTTAATTGAATAATTCGTGTTTTTTCTGTAAAGACAAAATATTTTAAAGGTAAAAATGCTTTTAAAAGTTTTTCGGCGAAAGTGCAGCAATCAGTAGCATATTTCGGTAAATATGAAGCAAGCATTTAAAATACCACAGAACCTTTGAGTATCCATAGAGAAAAAGTATACTTTTGACATCCTTGTGTCACTTTTGTTTGTCAGAATAAAGAAGTGTAATTATTTGATGACTTGCGCGACCACTGACAAAAGCATAAAGAAAGAAGGTCAAACAGGTGTAAATAATTCATTACTGAGGTAGATGTAAATATTATGACTACACCAAAAAAGCTATCTTCTCAAAAAAATGATCGAGATACTCAGCCAGATGTTCCTACATCTCGCCAATCCATACGCAATCCAGAAAGTTGGGAAAAACCGGATTTTGAAGAACTCAATCTATGTATGGAAGTGACAGCTTATGTCGCTCGCTGGCAATAATTAATAATTTAGATACAGTTTTAGATTGACTATCGAGTAAGGGTTCCAACGAAAAAGAAAGTTTTTTCTATATTGAGTCAAGACTAGATTTAAAACCTAAATCTGCTTAAATAGCCTGGAGCACATTTCAAATAGCTATGAAAACAATTATTGATGAGGGGGTGGGAGTGTGTTGGCTCCTTTAAAGTGGTTTATTGGAATAATAGCTATCGCTTTGTTTGCGGTTGGTTGCGAAAATGTACCCGATACTTCCACTGCTGCTGAAAACGAAAATTCATCAGTAAATTCTGAATCGAGTACCAATGTTGCAAGTACCAATACTGCTACTGAAAACTTCCAAAAAACAACCTTAATTAGAGGTTTAGAACACCCTTGGAGTATGGCATGGTTACCAGATGGAGCTATGCTAATTACAGAAAGACCAGGGCGACTTCGTATTGTACGCGACGGAAAACTCGATCCAAATCCAATTGGTGGTCTTCCCGAAGTATTTGCGGTGAATCAGGGCGGATTGATGGAAATTTCGCTACATCCAGATTTCGCCAAAAATCGTTTTGTTTACCTCACCTACTCTCACGGAAGTAATAACGCCAATCGAACCCGACTTGCAAGAGCAACATTTGATGGTAAAACATTAGGTGACGTACGAGTAATCTTTGAAGTCTCCCAACCCAAGTCAGGCGGACAGCACTTTGGATCGCGTATTATTTGGTTACCCGATCGCACCATGTTGCTAGCAATTGGTGATGGGGGTAACCCACCAGTTAGGCTAGAGGGTGACTTTATTCGCAAACAAGCTCAGAATCGAAACAGTCATCTTGGTAAAGTTTTACGTCTTAACGACGATGGTTCCATTCCTAAAGATAATCCTTTTGCAAAAACTGCAAATGCTTCTCCTGCAATATGGAGTTACGGACATCGTAATATCCAGGGACTTGCTTACGATCCAGCCAACAACAGAGTCTGGTCAACAGAACATGGTGCAAGGGGTGGTGATGAACTAAATTTAGTAGAAGCAGGGAAAAATTATGGATGGCCAGTAGTTACCCACAGTAAGGAATATACTGGAGGAGAGATATCTCAAGAACGTTCTCGCCCTGGGATGGAAGATCCAAAAGTAGTTTGGACACCTGCAACTGCACCTTCAGGACTAGCTTTTTACAATGGCGTTCGCTCTGCGGATGCTCAACGAGCTAATCGCTTCAAAGAATGGAAAGGCGATTTATTTGCGGGGGGATTAGTATCTCGCGATGTCCGTCACATTGACTTAGATGAGAAAGGTAATGTTGTCAGCCAGAAATCTATTGATATTGGTCAGCGCGTGCGCGACGTTCGTCAAGGTCCAGACGGCTTGTTATATATATTGACAGATCAAGCTGATGGAGAATTAATTCGCCTTGAAGAAAAGTAAGGAGTAAGGAGTAAGGAGTAAGGAGTAAGGAGTAGTAACGAGTAATGAGTAATGAGTAAGGAGTAATGAGTAAGAAGTAAGAAATAATTACCAATTACCAATTACCAATCGCCAATAATCATGCTAGTCAAAATTTTGGGTGCAGGAGCAGGAGGAGGATTTCCTCAATGGAATTGTAATTGTCCTGGTTGTCAGAAAGCACGTAGGGGTGAAGCAAAAAGTTTAACGCAATCTTCGATCGCAGTTAGGTCTGATAATGGTCCCTGGTTTTTAATCAATGCTTCCCCTGATGTGCGTCAGCAATTGGAAATGCTACGAACAGAAGAAACAGAGCTTTCATTAAACGAAAGTAAACGTTCCAATCCCTTTGCTGGAATCATACTTACCGATGGTGAGATTGACCATACTACCGGATTAATTTTATTGCGGGAGTCCGCTCAACCTTTAAAAGTCTACAGTACATATTCCGTTAAGCGCGGACTAACAACTGGTTACCCACTTTTTTCTACTTTACAAAACTATTGCGGTGTAGAATGGTTTCCCCTCAAACCAGGAGAAAGTCTCACACCAATCAACTCCGATTCTCCCGATCTAGATGTTGAGGTATTTCCCTTATCTACTAAGCCTCCCAAATATATGCAAAAAACTAAAGGGGGTGAAGAAAACGAAAATGAAGAGAGTCACAAAACTAAAGAAGGTAACAAGAATGATGAGCCTGAAATATGGGGTATTGGTTTAACATTTCGCGATCGCAAAACTGGCGGTGTACTAACCTATACTCCAGGACTCGGACAATTAAATGATTCTTTACAAGAACGCTTTGCAAACAGTAATTGTATTTTAGTCGATGGTACTTTTTGGCAAAATGAAGAACTTCCATCATTGGGAATAGGTTCTCGTACCGCTTTTGATATGGGACATTTACCACTCTCTGGTGATGATGGTTGCATTATGAAACTTAGTAAATTAAAGTCCCAAAACTCTAAAGTACCTCAATCTTCAAAGCCACGGAAAATATTAGTTCATATAAATAATACCAACCCAATTTTGATTCCCAATTCACCCGAACATCAGGTAGTAAAAGATGCAGGTATTGAAATTGGTTATGACGGACTGACTTTAGAAATATAAACTTAAGCACTTATAAACTCGAGAAAACTTTTTCCTATTCTCTGTTTAAGTTCCGATAAGTGAATGAGTGAATTTATGCCATAAATAACTCAAGTTGCTAGTTATAAGTAAAACATCATAAATTTTTCCTAAATTCCTCGTTAATGTGATGATTTAGAAAAAATTGGGTCAAAGTCCCCCTTCTCAAGGGGGATTTAGGGGGATCTTAGAATCAACTACAATTTTCCTGAAAATACGCTCAATTAAGGTTAAAAAATGAAGTTTAAAATCCGATAAATTTAACTATCAATTTACCCCTAAATATCTTCCTTATTCACCATTTACAGCCTCTGTTCTTGTTTCTTTCTTCATTCCCATGTCACTACAAACACCACTATCATCTATCTCAGATTCAAATACTTCAGAAAAAATTTCCCAACAACCCTGGACAAAAGAAGAATTTGAAGCCAATCTGCGCGCTCAACATCGCCGTTATCACCATCTCCATCCTTTTCATCAACGTATGAATGCAGGAGAATTAAACCCTGAAGAAGTTCGACGCTGGGTGCTTAATCGTTTTTATTATCAGCAAAACATACCTTTAAAAGATGCAGCAATTTTATCAAACTGTCCCGAGCGGGATATACGTCGGGAATGGATTAGCCGTATTATCGATCATGATGGACATACCGGTTCAGAAGGTGGAATCGAAGCTTGGTTGAAACTTGGAGAAGCTGTCGGACTGGACAGAGAAAAAATGCTGAAAGGACAAGCTGTATTACCAGGTGTTCGCTATGCAGTTGATGCTTACGTTAACTTTTGCAGAACAAAACCTTGGATCGAAGCTGTAGCATCTTCCTTGACAGAATTATTTGGTCCTGATGCGATTCGCGATCGCCTGATTGCTTTGGAAAAACACTATCCTTGGATTGATAAAGCCGGATTTGATTATTTTCGAGTGCGATTAAAGCAAGCACCTCAAGATGCAAGCTATGCACTAAATTTAGTTTTGCAACGTTGTCGGACATTTGAAATGCAGCAAGCAGCAGTAGAAGCTTTAGCTTTTAAATGCGATCTTTTATGGAGTCAGTTAGAAGCAATTGAACGAGGTGAAACCCGTCCAATTATTAATCATTAGAAAAATCTGGTTACTAACAATCTGGTTATTAAAAATCTAATTACTAAAAATCTAAATTAAGTCCAATGTTAGATCGACATCAGAATCAGATTTTACGTTTATTTTTCGCTTTTGTGGCGGGATTTATTTCGGTGATTCTGTTTCACCAGGGAATGTTAGCTCTTTTAAATCTGATTAACTTTATTGAAGCTACTCCTTACCCAACAAACCCAACTCAACCTTTTGGGATACCTGTAATTGTATCAATATCATTTTGGGGTGGTGTTTGGGGTGTGATCTTAGCTGTTCTGACTCTTCCTTTACGCAATAAATTATCTTATTGGTTAACTGCATTATTATTTGGAGCAGTTGCTCCGACTGCTGTATTCTTATTTATTGTTTCACCCCTCAAAGGTATGTCGTTTGCTGGAGGTTGGGAAATCAAAAGAATTGCAACAGGATTGATGCTCAATGGTGCTTGGGGTCTAGGAACAGCTCTATTACTTCAAGTTGCAATCAATAAATTAAATACACAGCAGCCACACTAAAATATATATCTTAATTTAGTCTTTAATTTGTCAATAGATTTTACCAATTACCCATTACCCATTACCAAGCACACAGATAAAATAAATCTATTTCTAAAATATTTAATTTCCAAAATGTTCATAAAAATTCATTCAGACACTCGTCCTTATTTAGCTCCTGGAGTGCGTTTGTTTTGGGATGAAGTGAGACAACAGTCATTCCTGTTATTTCCTGAAGGTACTCTAGTACTAAATAAAACAGCTCTAGCAATATTAGAGCTTTGCAATTGCGAATGTCACACCGTAAGTGAAATTATTGCAGAACTAACCATTAAATATCCATCACCTAATATTGATGTAGATGTACATCATTTTTTATCCCAACTTGCTGCGCGAGGATTAGTTAGGTTTGAGAGCAATAAATCAAACAAAACGCCAAATAATCTATAGAATTGTCTAAATTTTAAAGCCTTTAACCATTTCAAACTTCCCACACTTCCCACACTCCCCACACCTCCCACACTTCCCACACCTCCCACACTTCCCCATCATCATGAATAGACCATTCAGCCTGGTTGCGGAACTAACCTATCGTTGTCCTTTAGCTTGTCCCTACTGTTCCAATCCCATAGATTGGGGTAGTAGTAAATATCGTCAAGAACTCGATACAAATCAATGGTTGCAGGTTATTGAACAAGCAAGAAGTTTAGGAGTACTACAACTCGGACTTTCAGGTGGAGAACCATTACTGCGTCAAGATTTAGAAATATTGGTTGAAAAAGCTGCAACTTTGGGACTCTATACCACCTTGGTAACTGCTGCAACCCTAATCACGCGATCGCGAGCTACAAAACTGCGCGAACTAGGCTTAGATCACATCCAAATTAGCATTCAAGATAGTCGCGCTTCTGAATCAGATCGAATCGCAGGAATTACCTCCTTCGAACAAAAAATTACTGCTGCACTTCTAGTCAAAGAATTAGGATTTCCCCTAACCCTTAATTTTGTCCTCCACCGTCAGAACTTAGACAGAATTGAAGAAATCCTCGAATTAGCCGAAACATTACAAGCAGATCGTGTAGAGCTAGCAAATACTCAATACTATGGTTGGGCGTTTAAAAACCGTGAAGCTTTATTACCGAGTCGCGAGCAACTTCAAAGAGCCCAACAAGCAGTGACTGCGGCTCGAAAGCGCAATAAAATTCCTATGGGTATCATTTATGTGATTCCCGATTACTATGCAGAATATCCCAAACCCTGTATGGGAGGTTGGGGAGAACGCACTATTGTAGTAACACCCAATGGAAACGGATTACCTTGTCAAGCCGCAAGTATTATCCCAAGTTTAGAATTCGCCAATATCCGCGACCATTCTTTGGAATGGATTTGGTATGAATCTCCAGCTTTCAACCGTTTTCGTGGTGATGACTGGATACCTGAACCTTGTCAAAGTTGCGAACTTACAAACGAGAAAGGTGTTCTAAGACGAGAACTCGATCAAGGTGGTTGTCGCTGTCAGGCTTTTGCGATCGCACAAGATGAAAATGCAACCGATCCAGTTTGTCATCTTTCACCTCATCACGATCGCATTGTCGCTGTTCGTAATCGCGCACAGCTAGAACAAAATTTTTCTCTAAAATATCGTCGAAAATAAAGCATAATAAAGTTACTTTTAATACTTATTTGAGATTAAATCTCTAATCGCCAATCCCCAGTCCCAAAAATTGAAGATTTGCAAACATTACTCACAAAATTTAGACTTTTTCTCAGATAAGTTGGAAAATTTAGATGTGAAGCATCCCAAAATTAGACCGTGATTGATTTTAATACCTACATAATTCTTAATAAAGACCCTGATAGATCTCAAAAAGTTTTAATCTAAAAGCTACTGGGTTATTTTTTTGCAGTCTGGAAGGCAACACTCGGAAAGCGGTAGCGCAGTCCTTGTATCCAGCCCCAAAAAAAATCCAGGCTTAACACAGGAAAAATATGATGGGAGTTTTACAAATCCGATGAGTGTTAAGGCAAGTGGTGGAAGCTCAGTTGCGCGTCCGCAACTATATCAAACTGTAGCTTTGGCAACAATTACCCAAGCAGAACAGCAAGACCGTTTTCTCGAAAGAGGAGAATTGAGTGAGTTAAGCACTTATTTTGCTTCTGGTGCAAAACGGTTGGAAATTGCCAAAGTTTTGACAGATAATTCTGAGATAATTGTCTCTCGGGCTGCCAACCGAATTTTTGTTGGTGGTTCGCCAATGGCTTTCTTGGAAAAGCCTAGGGAGCCAGAGCCGGAAATGGCAATGGCTGCTGTTGGTTCTGGGATGGATATCAAAAGAGAAATGGAACTAGGAACCGTTACCTACGTGGAAACACGAGGTGGGTTCTTAGAAAATTTACGTTCAATTTTTAATACTCCTAGTGGCCCAACACCAGCAGGTTTTAGACCCATTAACGTTACTCGTTATGGTCCTAGCAACATGGCTAAAAGTCTGCGGGACTTGTCGTGGTTTTTACGTTATGGGACTTATGCAATAGTTGCTGGCGACCCTAATATTTTGGTTGTAAATACCAGGGGTTTGCGAGAAATTATTGAGAACGCCTGTTCTACGGATGCAACCTTAGTAGCCTTACAGGAAATAAAAGTTGCTTCGTTATCTTATTTCCGTCAAGACCCAGAAGCGACGGAAATCATATCCCAATATATGGATGTTTTGATTGGAGAATTCAAAGCACCCACCCCTTCAAATAAAGTACGTCAGCGTGATAGCGTTGACCAACAAGGCTTACAACTACCTCAAATTTACTTTAATGCAGCAGAGCGCAGGCAAAAATTTGTCATGAAGCCCGGTTTGTCTGCAAGCGAGAAAAATGACGTAGTAAAAGCTGCATATCGACAGATTTTTGAACGAGACATCACCCGTGCTTACGGTCAGTCAATTTCTTATTTAGAATCCCAAGTCAAAAATGGCGACATCTCAATGAAAGAGTTTGTCCGTCGTCTTGGGAAATCTCCTTTATACCGCAAGCAATTTTACGAACCTTTCATTAACAGTAGAGCCCTGGAACTCGCTTTCCGCCATATCCTTGGTCGCGGTCCCAGTTCTCGTGAAGAAGTACAAAAATACTTTGACATTATTTCTAAGGGTGGTTTGCCAGCATTAATTAATGCTTTGGTAGATTCTCAAGAATATTCCGATTATTTTGGTGAAGAGACAGTACCCTATCTTCGCGGTTTGGGTCAAGAAGCCCAAGAATGTCGCAATTGGGGACCACAACAAGATCTGTTGAATTACAGCGCACCATTCCGGAAAATTCCCCAGTTTATTACCACATTCGCGGCTTATAACCAACCATTACCAGATCAACATCCCTATGGTTCTGGAAACGATCCATTAGAAATCCAGTTCGGAGCTATTTTCTCCAAAGAAACTCGTAATCCCAGCACTAGTCCGGCTTTCTTTGGTAAAGATACTAAGCGCCTATTAATTCACCAAGGACCACCAACTAATAATCAAAATAGCAACCCCGGAGCTAGAGGTGAGTTCCCAGGTTCTTTAGGTGCAAAGAAAATATTCCGCTTAGACCAACTTCCCGGTACAGGTACTAAAGCCAGAAGTATTCAGTACAGTGAAAGTTCAACCCAAGCTGTAATTAGAGGTGCTTATCTACAAGTATTTGGACGTGATGTCTACGACGGTCAACGACAAAAAGTCGCAGAAATAAAACTGGAAAACGGTGATATTTCTGTACGGGAATTCATCCGTACTTTGGCAAAATCTGATGTTTTCCGCAAGATGTACTGGACATCGCTGTATGTAATGAAAGCGATCGAGTATATCCATCGTCGTTTGTTAGGTCGTCCCACCTACGGGCGTCAAGAAACTAACAAATACTTTGATATCGCATCAAAGAAAGGTTTCTATGCTGTAGTTGATGCAATTATTGACAGCACGGAATACAGCGAAGCATTTGGTGAAGATACAGTTCCTTACGAACGGTATTTAACACCTGGGGGTTTAGCATTACGGAAAATGCGTCCCGGTAGCATGCGTCCTGACATTGGTCCCAAAGTCGTCAAAGAAGTTACACCTCGCTTTGTGGAGTTGGGTGCAGTTGCTGATAAACGGGGCGAACCAGATATCCAATTCCGGATTAACCAGGGTGTATCTAAACAACGGGAACAAACAAAAATCTTTAAGTTGGTTGCGGGTCTCAACGATAAGGTCGCAGTTAAAAATGCGATTCGTGCTGCATACCGTCAGATTTTTGAACGTGATATTGAACCCTATATCACCTCTTCGGCGGAATTCAAGAATCTGGAAAGTAAGTTGGGTAACGGTGAAATTACAGTCAAGGAATTTATTGAAGGTTTGGGTTGTTCTAGCCTTTACTTGAAAGAATTTTACACCCCATATCCCAACACTAAGGTGATTGAATTGGGAACCAAGCACTTCCTCGGACGTGCACCATTAAATCAAGAAGAAATTCGTAAATACAATCAAATTTTAGCTACTCAGGGTATTCGCGCCTTTATTAGAGCTATGCTTAATACTATGGAGTATGCTGAGGTATTTAACGAAGATACGGTTCCTTATCGTCGTTTTCCAACCCTTCCTGCAGCAAACTTCCCCAATACTCAAAGGTTGTATAACCAACTCACCAAACAGAATGATGACGTGGTTGTACCCAGTTTTGAGCCAGTTAAGCCCAAGATGGATGTAGCACAAATGCCAATGATGGGATTAGCGATTGCAAATATGAGTACCCAACAAGAGGGTAATTATATCGGTCGCGTAAATCAATCAGAATAAGATTTTAAGCAGAGTAAGATTTTAAACTTTATTATTCTTGCTTAAATGTTTTTGTTCTTGGCTTGGTGAACATTTTTAACACCATTTTGACTGGTAATGGGTAACAGGCAAGGGTAATAAGCGTATCAGCGAGCTGTTTTATTCAAGCGATATCAATAGTTATATCGATTGAGGTAAACATCTGTTATAAAATATGCTTTAACTAATTGCTAATTACCCATTACCAATGTGTACAAATATGACATGATATAAAATTATGTCATTGCTTCAGTATTTACGTGGAGATACCTGTCAAAAGTATTTTTTTGAAAAAACCTGTCTTTTTTCGAAAGGCTTTGTTTGAGAACTGGACAAATTTTTGCAAATAAAAACAGCAATCATAAGGTTTATATTTTGAACAATAAAACCACTAATGAGTTCGCTAAATTCAGAAAATTCAAATTTCAATTTAAGTTCAAATTGCAATTTGAATTCAATCTGTCAGCGATAGATATGAGTAAATTCATGGAATCGCAACAAGAGTTTACAAAGTTCTCAAACTGCAAGTATCATAGTAATTCTGAAAGAAAATGTTACAAACTGTTAAAAACAGTCATATTTACTCATCACAATGCCCGAAAATATTTCCGAGGAAGACAAGTTAAAAAAGCTTAGTGCTTCTTTAGCCCTCCCCGTGAAAAGGTGCAATTAATACTTGTCCAGGGTAAAGCTTTTAGCTCCCTGTGAAGTAAATGTTCTACCCAATGTCGGGCTGTGGGAGTGTTACTGAGTGAAACTCAGTTGGTCTATAAATTCACACCAGTTTAAGTAAACCTGGTTTTATCTAGTATTGGAGGAATCCAAATCATGAGTATCGTCTCAAAATCTATTGTGAATGCGGATGCTGAAGCCCGTTATCTCAGCCCCGGCGAACTAGATCGGATCAAAAGCTTTGTTACCAGCGGTCAGCGCCGCCTCCAAATTGCTCAGATGTTGACTGACAACCGGGAACGGATTGTTAAGCAAGCTGGCGACCAGCTCTTCCAAAAGCGTCCTGACGTTGTTTCTCCTGGTGGTAACGCTTACGGTCAAGAAATGACTGCAACATGCTTGCGGGACATGGATTACTACCTCCGCTTAGTTACCTACGGTATCGTTGCAGGTGACACTACTCCCATCGAAGAAATTGGAATTGTGGGCGTACGTGAGATGTACAAGTCTCTTGGAACTCCCATTGATGCAGTTTCTGAAAGTGTACGTGCGATGAAGGGTGTTGCGACCGGTATGATGTCTCCAGAAGATGCTGCTGAAGCTGGCTCTTACTTCGACTATGTAGCTGGTGCTCTCCAGTAAACAGAAACATCCCTAAATTATCCACAAAAAGCAGTATTACAAAACGCTTGTAAATAAGGAATCGACAAGATGCAAGACGCAATTACCTCTGTCATTAATTCTTCAGACGTTCAAGGTAAATACCTTGATTCTTCTGCGATGGATAAGCTCAAAGGTTATTTCGCTACTGGTGAGTTGCGCGTACGTGCTGCAACCACTATCAGCGCTAACGCAGCAGCTATCGTTAAAGAAGCAGTAGCTAAGTCCTTGTTGTACTCTGATGTTACTCGTCCCGGCGGTAACATGTACACTACTCGCCGCTATGCAGCTTGTATCCGTGACTTAGATTATTACCTCCGCTATTCCACCTATGCAATGTTGGCTGGCGATCCCTCCATTCTCGACGAACGCGTACTTAACGGTTTGAAAGAAACCTATAACTCTTTGGGTGTACCTGTTGGTTCTACCGTGCAAGCAATCCAAGCAATGAAAGAAGTTACCGCTAGCTTGGTTGGTCCTGACGCAGGTAAAGAAATGGGCGTTTACTTCGACTATATTTGCTCTGGCTTAAGCTAGGAGTTCTAGCACTTAATAAGGTGCTTTTGTAATCTTGTTAAGGTCTGGAAATCAGCCGTGAGTGTTAAAGTCTGATATTGCTTATCTTCTTCAGATGATGATTGATGAGTGTTGGTGCTTTAGTATTGACGTTTGATTTCCAGCCTTTGAATAATTAGATAAAGAAAAATTCTGTTATTTTTGAAATAAGCAATTTTCCACTTATTATTTGGGGACTTTACACCATGCGAATGTTTAAAATTACAGCTTGCGTTCCTAGCAAAACCAGAACTCGTACCCAACGCGAATTACAAAATACATTTTTTACTAAGTTAGTTCCTTACGAAAATTGGTTCAGCGAACAGCAACGAATTCAAAAAATGGGTGGAAAAATTGTTAAAGTACAACTAGCTACAGGAAAGCAAGGAACCAATACTGGTTTACTCTAATTTATTTTTTGACAAATTAAATATGCAAGTTAAATATTTTTTTTAAGGGAGTTGCAAAGGGGTCAGTGGGGACCTCTTTTTTGTCTGAATAATTGTCAAATCTCTACAAACTTCTAGTGTTACAATTATAAATCTTTAGAAAACTGAAATATTAAAATACTCTCTAGGTATTCAGATTCTGAGTATTAATATTCAAAAATAACTAATATTCAAAAATAACTTCTCTAGCCATGTCATATATAGCAGTACATCATTAGGTTAGGAGATTCATAAATGCTAAAACTTATGATTATTAAAGTTTAGACTTGCACTTAGTGTCATAACTGTTAATTAAGGGAATACAAAATATTTATGAAACCATAACTTCCTTATATAAAGTCAAGGCACCAATAACTAAAATCAATATAAGTGGGATAGTGACAAACTGACCATCTATTTCTAACAATTCAGCGATCGCATCATCAAGTAAAGCAGCAAGTAAAGCTGTAACACACATTATTAATGTTGCAGGTACAGCATCTTTAATTGACCACCGCAACTTATAGAACCCAGTGAAAATATTCATTAAAATTGCGGTGAATAAGCCGATAACCATTACCCAAAATTTAGGCATAGACTAATAGATTGTTCCTAAAATCATATACAAGCAATAGTGAGTAAGAGCTAGTTACCATAACATATTCTCAGAAAAATATTACTAAACTTGGAATTTTACCCTTCGGAAATATCGTACGACTCTGGGCATAGAGGGTAGCAAAAGATATTCAATTTTAAGATAAGTATGAGGATAATGTTACATTCGAAAAGATTTGAAAAGTTTGATATTTTTTAACATCGTCAGTTTTGTTTTTCATCGTTTTGTTCTATCGATTTTCATTTGACTTGCGCGTAGCGCTATATTTCACGAATTTGATCGTGAGATAATGCATTACATGATTCTTCAACCCGTCGCACAAAATATGAAGAAACGGATAAATTCATCAACGAAAGTAGAGTCGGTATGAAAGCTGCTTATAATTTGCAGTTTGTGATTCTCTCTAAAAAAGAAACGAGTATTTAGGAAACTGCGGTCTTCACGGTAAGATATTCTGTGAGAAATCCAAAATTTCTTTATCTGGAGATGTCTTAGATTGGGTTATCTGCAAAATATTTCCTGTATGACTTAGTGCAATTTTTGTTTACAAGTCATCACCAATTACCTAATTACCAACTCAACCCAAGGAAGTATTGCTTCCAAGCAACAATCCACCATATTTTAGATCGGTGTTAAAGTTTTTAAAAACGTTAATAACTTTGAAAAGATTTGTGTCTAATACTGGACATATAGATTAATAATGGATACATCAAATTTTATTCGTACTTTTCTATATTCATTACGTCGAATTAGTTTTTTATTTTTAAGCATATTTACAGCACTAATATTAATCACCTGGAATAACTCAATCCTATTGTCTGCATCATCAAATCCAATCAATAACTTTCATTGGAGAAGTGTAAATATTCAGGGAATGGGCTATGTCACAGGTTTAGTGGTTTCTCCATCAGCGCCCTATGATGTTTACATCCGTACAGATGTGGGTGGAGCTTATCGCTTTAACAGAGATAAAAACCGCTGGTTACCCCTAATGGACATGTTCGATACCAGCTTTTCTGGGGGTGGAGTTGGAGTCGAAAGCGTAGCAATAGACCCCCAAAAAAATGGAAGAGTCTATGCTGCAATCAATCGCCGTAGCCGAACATTTGACGACAACGGCAAATTAAAGTACAAATACTCAGGCGAAGTTATCGTCTCTGATAATCGAGGCAAAACTTGGCGTCCAAGTAATTTAGGCAGTAAAAATATTTTTGTTGGTCCCAATGAAGCTTATCGTTCCGATACTGGCGAACGCTTAGTTGCAGACCCCAACCAGGAAGGTTTAGTATATTTTGCATCCCGTCGAGATGGACTATGGCGATGGGATGGTAAAAGTGATTGGCAGCAAGTATCTGGAGGTTTACCGGATCCTAGTAGTTTGCCAAAGTATAAGAAATCCAATGGAAAAATAAATAAGAAAATTCCTGGCTTTACATTTGTCGCCTTCGATAAAAGTACTGGCGCTCCCAATCAACCCACTCAAACTATTTATGTTGGTGTTCATGGTAGTGGTATGTGGCAAAGTAGGGATGCAGGAAAATCTTGGAATAATATCGTTGGGGAAAAAAATCCTTTACGAGGTGTGGTGGCATCTGATGGTACTTTGTATGTTAGCTTTGGCTCTCGGGGCAAAAAAGGAAAAAAATCACCTAGAAGTCTGAAGAAATATCAACAAGGAAAATGGACTGATATTAGCCCGGATGGCAACGATAAAGTTTACTCATCAGTAACAGTCCAAGCAAATCAACCCAATATAGTGATGGCTGTTTCGGGTAAATATGTTTATCGTTCCGAGGACAGCGGTAGGAATTGGCGGAAGCAAACCATGGAAATGAGTGCCAAAAATAAATCCCTCACCCAAGATGTTAATACCTCCGCACCTGGCTACTATCATGAGGATGCTTCCAGTGGAGCCGCTGCTATTTTTATCGATCCTGGTAATCCCAAACAGGTTTGGTGGACTAATGGTTGGGGGGTAGCACGAACCGATGATGTTACAGCTTCTAATCCTGACTACAAATGGTTGATGGAAAATTTAGAAGAATTGGACGCAAATATGGTAAGAGTCCCACCCAAACCTAAGGATGAGGGAGGAGCAGATTTATTAAGTGCAGTACATGACACCATAGGTTTCCGTCACGTCGAACGTTACCAAGTACCAAATAGCAAAATCAATCCTATTAATCTTCCCATAAACCCAGATTTTAAATGGGCTAATCCGAAATGGCAACATTATCCCATTCCCTTTCCCCATGTCGCCGGCGCAACAGCTATGGACTACGCCTACAAGAAACCCGACTATGCAGCTTTTGTCGGTTTTCACCAATGGCAGGGGAATTGGCCAGTTCATGGTATCACTAATGATAATGGTAAAACATGGACAGCTTTTGCTTCTGTACCCGAAGAAAATTTATGGAAATCCGATGGCTCAGAACAATACAAAGCATTTGCAATTGGCGGTCAAATTGCTATGTCTCCAACCAACCCCCAAAACATGGTTTGGACACCAACTTGGGGAACTTGGCCTCACTATACTAAAGATGGTGGTAGAACCTGGGAACTAGCTTTCAATTTTGATCATCCACCAAGACCAGATGATTACGATCCAAAAAATAACGATCACGCCCACTACGAAGCCTTACCCAAAGCTTGGTCAAATACAATTTCACCCTGGTTGAGTTCGTATATCTTAGCCGCCGATCGCCAAGATCCAAAAGGGGAAACCTTTTATTACTTTAATGGTTCTACTTTCTTCTACAGTAATGATGGTGGTTCCAACTGGCGTAAAGGTGCTGATAGTGGTTTTCCTAATTGGCTCATTCGTCCAACCATAGTATCTAACCCCACCCAGCAAGGCGATGTCTGGATGAGTTTCGCCCGCAATCCGGAAGATGTTAATGGGAATAAACTTTACCATTCATCAGATGGGGGCAGAACTTTTAATACTGTTTCTTCTGTTGACACCTGCGAATTTATTACCTTTGGTAAAGGTAAATCTGATAAACAGCCTTATATGTACATATTTGGACGAGTCAATGGAGCGACAAAAGATGCGATATATAAGTCGGAAAATATGGGTAAAACTTGGATAAGAATTAGCGATCCCGAACGCTTACAATTTCCTGGTTTGACTTGGCTAGAAGGTGATATGCGAACCCCAAACCTAGTTTATGCAGCTTTAACTGGTCGTGGAATCATGATCGGTGAAACACTTAGCTGTCAACCGCAAGAGTTATCTTTGTATTTACACAGGTAATATGCTGCTAATCTGTAATTGCTAGATGCCTGTACCTATAAGTAAAGGTTGAGAAGGCTGTAATACTTGGCTAGTAAACGCTAAGACTGCATCATATGTAAATATACACAACGTATTAACTGATAACTGGTAACTGATAATCAATTTAGACTGGGTGCATATACCATCTATAGAACAAACAAATAAATAAATCATAATAAACAATCAAAAACGTAAAATTTTTGTGAAGTGTTTATTTTTCTATTGATAATTTTCACAAACATATGATGTCAAATAATTGTCAAATTGATTATCAATTAATTTTTAACTATTTTATACTCAAGTATCAAATTCATGATGTTGTCTTTTAAAGATTAAGACCGACATATCAAGGGTTTGGTAGAACGAATCATATCTTGCCCTAAAACGACAGTATTAATTGCAACCATTTACAAAGTTTTATTCTACGTGATTTTTAAAATAGCTATTTTTTTTCTATTTTGTTCCAATTACTGTTGTGATAATATCTGAATGAAAAAATTTATAATCCTGCTTGCTAAAGTGTGATTTTATTCGGAACAAAGATGTTAATTGTCTGTACAGTTCGCTTTTATAGTTATTTATGATTGTCTGAACTTAGTCAAACTATCTATATTCTTGCGTGTAATTGACAACAGTGACCAATAAAAAAAGAGATAACTACTATTGTGAATCTAAAAGTCAACAGGAAAATATTACTAGACACAAATTGTGTTGCTCTGCCGACAGCCATAACCGTATCGTATCTCAAACCTGCATTTTTCAATCAAAGCAAATATTTACAACATTGAGAAAAGTGTTTAACTCAGTTTATACAGTTTATAAACAATGTTGTGCAGCATTTTGCCACCTAATCTTGTGTAGGCATAATATACATTTAGTTTAAAATTTTTTAGTATCATATCATCTATAGATATTTGTGATTTAACTGGCTTTCGTCAAAGAATAAATGACTACAAACTAATTCTTCATAAAAAATCATGTGTTATTTAACATCCTATAAGTGAATGCACTGCGATATCTCCAGAAAAAATTAAAACTGAACCGTATTCATTTATTTATACGTCAGAAAACATGCAGCGACTCTGGGAAAAAATTAACTATCACAATTTATTAAAATTTTCGGGCAGTCGATATTTGGGAATCCAATCATTCCCAAGTCAATTGATTGAAAATTTTTTCTTTTTTTTGAGATTACAAATTCACTACTTGAGGTAAGATAATTCCACACTTTACCTTAAACGGAGAAGAACTTTCAGCTATCTGCTACTAACATATTTGCGAGTGTGGTTTTGCTCAAAACAGAAGTACAGTTTTAATTTATTTTTTTAACTCAATTTATGTTTTTCACTACAAAGCCACTTTATTTCTCGTCTTTTGGCTGCTAGCAGAAAAAATAATAAGCTCCCTCGGAACATATGTAATCTTAAAACTTTTCTGGATACTAACAACGGAGGAAACACTGACCTATTTTCAATCTAAACACGCAAGTTTCCTCGCTGGTAGTACAACTCAATTAAAACGTACTAAAATCATTGCAATGCAAAGCTTTTGAATCAAAGTTTTGAGAATCATTGCACGATGATGTAATTCACCGATATCGATCAACTCAATTTTGCTTCCAGCAGAGGTAAGGAATGCCTATCAGTAACAAGCAGCAGTTAAAAACAATGGTCCGCCAACTACCCAAGCTAATTAATGGGAGACACTCGGATGCGCTTGTCCAGAGACTTGAAGCATTGAGTGAAGCAAGCGGTAGTGAGTTCGTATCAAGATTGATTCGAAAAGACGTCATTCCCCACAGAGATACCATTGACGATCGCATTCCCTGGCTTTACAAAGTATTGCTGGAAAAAAGCGGAAGCAGCGAGATTTGCAATTACTTAGCAGGAGAACTAGCAGAAGTTGCAGAAAGGATTGAGGATCTAGAAGCCGATATCGTACACATCAAGGCAAAAAAGACCATTCCCAAAATAATCGTGATCGGTAGTGTTGTTGTGGCTTTCCTCAGTCTAGCTGGTGCAACTGCCTTTGGGATCTACAAAACAAGAGAAAATGCTATGTCCGGACAGCGAGTTGAAGAAGCTCGCTCTCAAGCTGTTAAGTTGAAAAAGCAAAAAGTAAGCATGGACAAGCAAATTACAGATCTCAAAAAACAAGTAGAAGCAGGGAAAGAAGAAATTAAATCAACTCAGAATGTAGCTCTTGAAAATCAGAAATTAAAAAAAGAAAATAGCGTTCTTAAAACTAAAATAGAAAAAGAAATTAATAATTTAACTGAAAATGAAGTTGCCTTAAGATCTGCAAATCAATTTGCTGCTGAAAATAGACGACTCAAAAATCAACTTGCGATTCTCAGAAGCAGAAATGAATCCCTTAATAATAATCTAGAAAAAGAAAAAGAAGCAGCAAAATCAGCGGAACAGGTAATCACTGAGAATGAAAAACTTAAAAAAGAGAATAGTCGTCTCAAAGGTAAGAACGAAGAACTCAAAGAACGTTTGTCCCGTTGTAAAAATCCAGGATTCCTATCACTTGTGGGTAACTCTAAGTGTTAATTGATTTGTTAAATGATTGTGTGACATCAAATTTACCTGTTTGAAAATACCTTTTGCTGACCGTTCGCTCCCTCGAAGCGTTCGGTTTTTATTTATAGTGGATATTTTCAGAAAATTTAGATATTTTAGGGATTTTTTTTAGGGATTTTTCCCAATTTATGAAATTTTCATTCTTGATGTTTAATCTCAAATATTAATCTCAAATAATTGAACAAAATTGGTTTAATATTTTGTTGAGTGATAAAACAGGGAATTGATTATATAAATCAATATTAAATCTATAAATAGTTTTGCCTACCTAATTATTTTTTTTCATTTTCCCATTCAATTTTTAAATTTACCGGGTAATACAACATTGATGGTGCAATAAATACTGTGAGTATGTCACCCGGAAATAAGAGTTAACCAAAAAAGTTGTACGTTTTGCTTTTGTATTTTATTTCACAACCATAGCAATATAAGCTATGGAACCAATTAAGTTAACTCTAAGTATTTTTCCTACAAAAACTCACACTGCATCTTTAAATAGAGCATAAACTCTGCTGGCACCATTTATCCTATCTCCTTATGCACATAAACCAAGTCAAACATATGCAATCTCTCCCTTCCAGCAAGAACAAAATATCTAAAAATCAGGAAAAGAGCAGGAATCAAACTTATACTTCCCCAAAATTATTTCTGAAATTAAAACCAGTATATTTGTTACATTGTAATGTTCCTTAGATATCACAGACTAACTTGAATCTAAAATTTTTCATAGATAAAATTATTACACCTTACCTGTAACAATCGTGAATATACGTCGCTTAATACCATTTTTAGACGACTCTGTTTCCAGTTGGGCATTGGAAGCACGTTTATTACGCTGGTTAACCTTAATTTGGCTATTTGTTGGTTTAGTAACCCTCTTTTCTGCATCTTTTGCGGTTTCCAGCGAGCGCTTAAATGACGGGATGTTTTATTTTAAACGCCAACTCATATGGGTTGGAGTGGGCTTAATTTTATTCAATATTGTTAGTAATATTCCCTTACGTCAGATTACTCGGTCTTCTCATTGGTTTATTTTCTTATTCTTAATTTTAATTTTTTTGACTTTGGTTCCAGGACTGGGAAAAACAGATTTGGGTGCAGCACGCAGATTAGCAATAATACCGATTCAACCTTCAGAATTAATCAAACCCTTTTTGGTACTACAAAGCGCCCGATTATTTGCTAGCTGGGATCGTCTTAGTTGGGGGGTTCGCTTGAGTTGGTTGGGTGTTTTTTGTTTGGTCGTTTTGGGAATTTTGGCGCAGCCGAATTTAAGTACAGCTTCTTTGTGCGGAATGACAGTTTGGCTAGTAGCTCTAGCAGCAGGATTACCCTACAAGCAACTAACAGGAACCGCTCTCACAGGAGTTGGTTTAGCAATTTTGAGTATTAGCATCCGAACATACCAACGCAGACGAATTATGTCATTTCTTAATCCTTGGGCGGATCGGAGAGGAGACGGTTACCAATTAGTGCAAAGTTTACTTGCAATTGGTTCGGGTGGAGTATCCGGTGCAGGATTTGGATTGTCCCAACAAAAACTTTACTATTTACCAATTCAAGATACCGACTTTATTTTTTCGGTATTTGCTGAGGAATTTGGTTTTATTGGCAGCATGACATTATTAACAATGTTAGCTCTTTATGCCACTATGGGTTTAATTGTCGCTCTCAAATCAGAAAATATTGTTCATCGACTAGTTGCAATGGGAATGACTCTGTTGATGGTAGGACAATCATTGCTTCATATTGGCGTGACTACTGGGGCTTTACCAACCACGGGTTTACCTTTACCTTTGTTTAGTTATGGGGGTAATTCAATGATTGCAAGTCTGCTTGCAGCTGGATTATTAATTAGAGTTGCACGTGAGAGTAATGAAGCAGAAGTTGTACAATTACGAGAAGACGATCGCAAAACACCAAAACGGAGAAGTCGAAGATTCTTCAGCTAAAATAGTCAGGAAGAAAATTGGCTCATATCTCACTACAGAATCTGGTTAGGTATAAGTTTTCGGACAAATCCAGTTGTTTATATATTGATGCAGTTCAGTTAAGTTTTTTTTTAAACAAATAACACCGTAGAAACGCAACAGAGTCTAACGCGCTAATGCTAATAGCGCCATAGACAAATATTGGCGCTAAAGCGCTACTACAAACAAATATATTTTTTATAAATAATTAAGTGGAAATAATATCAAATATCCTCTGAGATACCAACTACAAAACAATTAAATCTGCTTGATTAAAACGAAATATTTTTTGATAAACAATATTTTCTAATTTTTTTCTAAAACAAAAATATATTTTCATTCTCTTGTTTCATAGCGAATTTGAAGTAATTTAGGTACAGATTAAAAGCTTAAACTCATGTTTAAAGCACATTGTAATCCTGTTTCCTGTCTTCTTACTGCTTTTAGCAATAGTCTGATGCCGCGAATAGTTATGTTAGATATCCAAAGTTGTATTTTTATACATTCACTCAATAAATTACTATCTAAAACTATTAATTTAACAGATATGATAATTTTTTCAGTTATCAATCTAATTGAATTTCCCACTTTTTTAAAAAATATTCTCAGATATCTTTTCTAAATGATTTCAGATTGCTGTAGAATCTCTACAAGATTTTATCACCCTATATTCAAAACATGAATAAAATTAATGTTAATAACAATAAAAATATAACGGCCAAAGAACCTTGGTATGTTGCAAATTTATCATTTTTTTTTCCTGGTGTAGGACAAATTTATTCAGGAAATAAATTGAAAGGATTGATTTTTATAATTAGTAAAATTTTATTATCATTGTGGATGCTCTGGATCGTTATTTTTCCGGAAAAACACTTATTGCGTGATGGTCTAATTTGGTTATTATTGTATGTTTTTGTTGGTAACTGGAATTTAATTGATGCTTATCTATCTACAAAGATAAGTAACCCACCAGCTTTTGAAAGTAACAGAAAAAGTAAGAAGGATCCTTGGTTCGCAGTATTATTATCACGAATAATACCTGGAATTGGTCATATTTATATTGGCTCTTATTTTGTGGGAATAATTTTGATTATTATTTCACTCGCTGCTTACTTAATCCCTGTTGGTCATGCAATTTTATTTTTAGTTTTACCTTTCAGTATTTATCATGTATACATTAATTCTCCGGAAAGAAGAGAGAAGTCGAAAAAAAAGATTACCGGAATTGTTCTTGCAACAGTACTATTACCAATATTTGTTTGGATACCTTCAATCTTTTTTATTACAAATATAGTTGCAGAAGCACAGTGGATAAAATCCAATGCAATGCAACCAACTCTAAATGGGAATCAAAACCAATGGGATGCAGATAATTTTATAGTGGATAAGTTTAGCTACAAATTCCATAAACCAGAACGTGGCGATATTATAGTCTTCTCACCTACTGAAACCCTAAAAAAGGAAGAGTATACAGATAATTTCGTTAAACGTATCATTGGCTTACCTGGAGAGAAAGTAGAATTAAAAGATGGCAAGGTTTACATCAACGACAAACATTTATTAGAAGATAGTTATGTAGAACAAAACCAATCTACATTAGTTGATGTTTGTATTTCAGGATCGCAGCCTGTATTTATTTCTCAACCAATAATAGTTTCAGAAAACTCATATTTTGTTCTAGGAGACGATCGCAACATTAGTTATGACAGTCGCTGTTGGGGATTAGTACCAAAAAATAACATTATTGGTAAGGTATCAAAAATTTTCTTTCCCATTGCCCGTGTAAGGTCTCTTTAGTGTAACTTATTGGAACAGAACTTTTGTTGTCTATCCGCTTCTAGGTTGTTTTTGTGACTTTCCGATCCTTTCTACTTGATTACAAATACAAAGCTCAAGACCCCGCACTTATATAACTAATTATTCTGTCATAGAGCCCTGATTGCGCTAAAATTCAAGCAGTGTAGATATTTTGTACTGCTATTTTTTTATGCTTGAATTATGCTCGAAACCTTACAGACCCAACTTTACAATTTAGAACAATTTGCGTCATTTGTTGTTTCTAATCAGTTAACACATTTGAGTTGGTTAAGTATCGTTATTATTTTCATGACTGGCTTGCTCACAAGTTTGACGCCTTGTATGCTCTCAATGTTGCCAATTACCATTGGTTATATTGGTGGTTATGAAGCAAAAAGTCGCTTGCAAGCAGCAACTCAGTCAACCTGGTTTGCTTTGGGACTTGCAAGTACCCTCGCAGGCTTGGGAATATTTGCTGCTACATTAGGAAAAGTTTACGGTCAGATAGGTGTAGGTTTACCCATCATTGTTAGCATCATTGCGATATTGATGGGGTTAAATTTATTAGAAGCTTTACCGTTACAATTTCCATCATGGGGTGGAACGGATTGGATCTCTGAAGAATTACCCCAAGGTGTTAGAGCATATTTCATCGGATTGAGCTTTGGTTTAGTGGCTTCCCCCTGTAGTACACCTGTTTTAGCTGCATTATTGGGTTGGGTGACCAGTACTAAGGATTTAATTTTAGGAGCTGTTTTATTGTTGTCCTATGCCGCAGGTCATGTTACACCATTGATTTTAGCTGGTACATTCACTGCATCAATTAAGAAGATACTAGAAATACGTCGTTGGTCTGCTTGGATCAATCCTGCTAGTGGTGTGTTATTAATTGCTTTCGGTGCAATTTCGTTGGCTTATCGCCTTCCTTTGAAGGTATTTGGATTTTGAGAGTAGCTTTTCTAAAAAATTATTGGGGAGGAATTTTTTGGAAAGATTCCAATTTTTTTGGCTTATAATCAATAATCAATTTACTTAACTTGAGTAGTTTAATTGTATTACTTAGCTACAGCATGTAAAAAAATCATTATTAAGCAAAAATAATCGTCCTTGTGAGAGGAATTATATCTGAATATTTTATCTTTATCGATTTCTTGCCTCCCCATAATTCCTAAAAGTTTGGTGTCGCGAGAGTAGTGAATAAATCATTTTGAAAAATAATCCTGAAATCATAATTGTTGAAGTAATAATTATTGAAGTCATCATTTTGGAGTTAGATTTTTCTTTATTTACCTTATATGAAAGACAACACAATTGACAACAAATCTGATTTTTTTTACATACTCAAAAAGTCTATCAAACAGGATATATTACCAATACTTACTAACTTGCGTTTGGCAATACTTATGCTTCTAATAATTGCCTTATTTAGTATTAGTGGTACGGTAATTGAACAAGGTGAATCTTTAGAATTTTACAAGACAAACTATCCTTTACAACCTGCTTTATTTGGATTTCTGACTTGGAAAGTTATTTTAACCCTGGGTTTAGACCATGTTTATAGCACTTGGTGGTTTTTAGCATTATTGATTTTATTTGGTACGAGTATTACTGCTTGTAGTTTTACCAGACAGCTACCAGCATTAAAGGTTGCTCGAAAGTGGAAATTTTATAATAAAGCCAAACAATTTAACAAACTAGCATTGAGTGCAGAGTTTAATTTAGGAAATCAAAATAATGCATCAATAGATAAACTCATTGAAAAATTACATCAAAAAAACTACAAAGTTTTTCAAGAGCAAAATAACGAAAATCTTTTATATGCCCGAAAAGGAATTATTGGACGTATTGGTCCAATTGTAGTTCATATCGGTATTATTATTATTTTACTAGGGTCAATTTTTGGAACCATGACTGGATTTATTGGTCAAGAAATGATTCCTAGTGGTGAAACTTTTCAAGTAAAAAATATATATAATGCAGGACCTTTTGCTGATGCACAAATACCAAAAGATTGGGCAGTAAAAGTCAATCGTTTTTGGATTGATTATACCCCCAAAGGTGATGTAGATCAGTTTTACTCAGATTTATCAGTCGTAGATGAACAAGGAAAAGAGTTAGATCGTCAAACTATTTTTGTCAATAAGCCTTTACGTTACAAAGGTGTTACTTTTTACCAGACAAATTGGGGACTTTCTGCTGTTCGCGTCCAAGTAAATAATAGCCCTATCTTTCAACTACCCATGGCTCCACTAAATACTAATGGAAATGGTCGCCTTTGGGGTACTTGGGTTCCAACAAAGCCAGATATGAGTGAAGGGGTATCTTTAATCGCCAAAGATTTACAAGGATTACTTTTGGTTTACGACCCCAATGGTAAATTAGCAAACACTGTTAGGAGCGGAATGTCTGTCCAAGTTAATGGGGTTACCTTGAAGGTATTGGATGTTGTGGGTTCCACTGGTTTGCAAATTAAAGCTGACCCAGGAGTTCCTGTAGTATATGCAGGATTTGCTGTATTAATGTTGGGTGTAGTAATGAGCTATTTCTCCCACTCTCAAGTTTGGGCTTTACAAGAAAATGGTTGTCTGTATGTTGGGGGTAAAACTAACCGCGCTCAGGTAGTATTTGAAAGGGAAATATTGGGAATTTTTGATAGTTTAAGTTCTTCATCCCAAACAGACGAGCCGAAAAAAGTTGCTGGTTCAGTGGTTTCTAGCTCTTAGATTTTAGTTTCGGGAATTGGTAATTGGTAATTGGTAACTGAGTTAACTGTAGCCCGTAAGGGCGTGGTGTTAGCCATAAACTGTTTCATGATTACCAATTATCAACAATTTTATTTATTTGATTTTTGGTGAGTTACTTCAACCACTGTATGTACATTCCCACGCGGTGAAAAGTCTGCTTTGACAGTGATTTCTAGTGGATCGCAAGCAGAAACAAAATCATCTAAAATTTGGTTTGCAGATTCTTCGTGGGAAATATAGCGATCGCGGTAACTATTAATGTATAGCTTTAAAGTTTTAAGTTCTACTACCTTTTCATCAGGAATATAGTTAATATAAATAGTTGCAAAATCAGGATATCCAGAGAATGGACATTTGCAGGTAAACTCTGGCAAAGAAATATCAATATTGTAGCGTCTTCCAATGCGAGGATTTGGGAAAGTAATTAACTCACCTTTTGCAATTTCACGTTCACCATACTTCATTTCTGTACTAGGAGAGTTTGTACTTTCTGTAGAGGAGTTACTCATGAGCTTTTATATATCTATATCAATCGCAAATATTCAAATTTGAGCAGTTATTTCTTCACATACTCAAAAAAATTTGAGTTTAGAGTGAGAGAGCTTTTATGGTAACAAAGTTAATTTCGAATTGATTTCAAAAATCTAATTCTTGCTTCTCCCAGTCTGGACAATTTTCATCATCCCGTCCGTGGGGGTGCATGGCACAGACTAATAAGTTACCATTATACACTTGACCATGATAATGTTGACACCCAATACAAGCAGGATTTTTTTGTGCTGTAGCTTCTACTGGATAAGGAAAACTTGACTCAAATTCATCATCTAAAATATCTTCAAAGTTCCAATCAAAGTCAGAAATTGGTTCTGTTATTTCTTGTAAATACTCCTCAACTTCAGTAATGATGAAATACTGTACTTGTTCGATAGTTTCCTCCGTAAATTCAACAAAACTATCGGCAATCTCTGTTACCCCTTCAAAAAAACGTTCTACCTCATCAGCTACAGTTTGTACAGTTTCCCAGAAATCCTGTTGCCATTTGTCCATAATCTAGAATTCCTTAATGTTTAATTGTCCAATTGCTTCAACATAACACTTGCCCAGATTAAACCAAGTAGATGTTCAATGGCACTTGTATCAAAATTCAGCATCATACTAAGTCATCCACTAATTCTCATGATATCCCCATATTATTCCTAATTTTTTTGGTCAATTTTTTAATGAAGCGATTTTATCTATTGTGTTATTGATAACAATTTAAGACGCAATACATTATGTCTCTACATTAAACATAATATATTACGTCTACAGATTGAAAGATAATGGCTTAAATTCGAGAGTATTTTTGCTTTAAAATTTAACTTGATTTAACAAGTAAGATGTTCACTATCGATCACGTTGCAAGCGTCTTAACTCTTCTTGTAAATCTAGAACTTGCTGTCGTAAATTATCTACATTCTGATTCCCACCAACATTAGAATTCTGCGAATTAGATGATTCACCTTCACCATCTTCCAAAATCTCAATTTGACGTGGTTGACTGGAAGTTTTTTCTTGGGGATTATTACTGGTCGAAGAAGGATTTTGAGCTTGTTTCATCATGTCTTCTACAAAGCGGCGAGCTTCATCTGTTGTCATCTCGCCTCTTTCCACCATTTCATCGGCTAGTTTTTGGACCTGCGATCGTAATTCAGATAGTTTACTGCCAGCCTTTTCTCCCGCATAGGCAGCTAAACCAACTCCAAGATAAACCGCTTTCTGAATAATATCTCCAAAACCAGGCATTATGGCGCTCATCTTCACAAGAACTAGGAGACCCGGAGACTACGCCTACCACAAGCATCCCGTATTGCTGCTACCTTCCGGTCCTGACAAGGTTTGGGCGTTGAAGTTGCATAGATCCGAGTCATGAATAGTATAGCATTTAATTTCGAAACTGTGTGAATTATTCCACAACAATTTTCCATTCATAGATTACATAATCAACGCATTCGTTCTTTACCAAGGGATCGCGTGCCACAATTTCTTTGGCTTCTTCCATGGATGCAGCTTCAAATAGCATCATTCCACCTCCCCGTTTTGCCCAATACCCAGTCTTAGCGCGATGACCTTTAGCAATCAAATCCCGTACAAAATTTTTATGGGCGTCCACATGTTCGTCAAACATGGACTTCTCAACTTTGCCTGCTTCAATTTTCACAAACCAGGGCATTCACTTGCATCCTCTCAACTTCCTCTAATATATTGTCTGTCATCAACATCAGCAAAATTTGAAATAATTTCAGTTGGAGTTTTAAATTTTGATTCTCAAATTTTGAGTTTTGTAAAGCCTAAAAGCATTGTATCTTATCGGTTAGTGTTTGGAAGGTATAAGCTACAGTTTTAAGATACATGAGTAAATAATGTGAAAATTATGGATACAAACTAAATCGTGAGCTAAAGAGTGGGATTAAATTATCACTTATCAAATCCAACTGCGAACCGTAAAATCCAATGAGTTTATTGTTTGTTGCCCTTTTACCATCTCAAGAGATTCAGGACTACGCTACCAAAATAAAGCAACACTTTGCGGATCGATATAATACTCGACATGCTCTGAAGTCTCCACCCCATATTACTTTGCAACCACCATTTGAATGGGCAGATGCTCACATATCAATTATTGAAGAATGTTTGCAAGCATTTACCCTAACAAGAAGTTCTTTACCAGTTACGCTTAATGGTTATGGTGCTTTTATTCCCCACGTTATCTATATAAATGTTGAGAAAACCCCAGATTTATTAGCTTTGCAATCTGAGTTGATGGAACACTTAGAGAACCAATTAGGTATAGTTGACAAATCTTCTAAAACTCGTACCTTTACACCCCACATGACTGTAGCTTTTAAAGACTTGAAACGCAAAAGTTTTCAGACAGCATGGAAAGAGTTTGAAAGGCGAGAGTTACATTTTGAGTTTACTGCTGATAAATTAACCTTACTTATCCATAAGGATAAATCCTGGCATATTGCATCGGAATTTTTTTTGTAAGAGGTAAATAATTATTGTAGTGATTATACAAAGTAAATACTTAGAACTGCATTGTGATGCACCAAAGTATCAATTATTTTTATCTCGAGGTGAAATTTCATTTAAAACAAAGAATATCTTATTGGGGTAAAATTTATGAGTTAATAGTATGAGTTAATATTATAATTTCACATTATTTCTCTATAGAAGTAAAATAAGTTTGTATTCTTCTCCTTTCAAAATGAGAATTACTGGCAATCTTAAAAAGAAATTGATATCGGTACTAAATTTGTGCTTTGAACAAGTAAAGTGCAAGCAGGTTCCAATATTTGTATCTAAAATCGCCTGACATACAAATTGAAGTAAGATAAGATACAACCCAAAACCTCATCATTTGCGGTGAAGAATTGGGAAGTCATGTTCAAAAAGTTAACAATTACGCTAACCTTGTTAGCAAATCCACTATTATTTACTTTTGGTATTCAATCGCCAGCTATTGGTAGAAAAATTATTGCTCAGAAAATCGACTGTTCTGCAGCTAACAGCACAACAGAAATCAAATATTGCTCTTTGAAAAACTACCAAGCAGCAGATGAAAAACTCAATCAGATTTACCAAAAAATTATCGGCAGCCTAAGTGGTGAGCAACAAAAGATACTTATTACTACTCAGCAAGCATGGATAAAGTTCCGCGATCGCAACTGTAATTTTGAAACCTATCGTTCCCGTAGTAGTACTGGCTATGAAATATTTCGTAATGGCTGTCTCGAAAGGTTAACAGAACAACGCACAGCAGATTTAGAAAAGTATCTTTCTTTGCAAGATAATTTTGAGAAAAACAGAGTACCTGGGTCAGCGGTTAGTCAATTACCAGACGGTAACTATCGCTATGCTACAGCAGATTTACCACCCCCACCAGATATTATTAAAGATAACGATCTAGTGAAAGCCGGTGGTTATTACTTTTTATTCCGCAAAACAGGTAACAAAGTTACAGGTATGTTATATCAAATTGACTCGGAAAATAATATCTGCATTACCGGTAGAATCAATCAAAATCAAATTATAGGTGAAGCCATTGAATATTACGAACCAAACATAAGACAACCTAGAGTCGTTAGTACGGGGTCAGAATTTGTAGTTTGGGATAATGAAGGTAACCTGAAAGTAAGAAATGCTAGAAAAGTGGGTCGAGATGTGAAATATAGCGACGTCAATTTGAATCTCAAGTTATTTAATCCAATAAATGCTGGAAGTCAAATTCCTCCTCGTTCTTGTCGTCGCTAACCTAATTATTACTTGTTATTATTAAAAAAGCTTATGCCTCCAAAAGTACTGGAGTTATAGGCTTATTTTATACTTACTTGTCTTTTTAACTTACTCATAAATAAAATCAATTTAAGTTAAATTAAATCTAGTTCTTAGTAATCCAAAGCAACTAATTGATAATTAATAACCAATAACTGATAATTGATAACTGATACTCAAACCTCAATGCTTTATGACTGCTGCTTTGGAAAGTCAACAGGAGATAATTGGTGTAGCGGTTGTGGGAACTGGATTTGGGAAAAAAGTTCATATCCCTGGTCTACAAGCACATCCTCGAACTAAGGTTATTGCTGTTTACAACCGCGATTTGGAAAAAGCGAAAAAAATAGCTACAGAAAATCAAATTCCCCATGCTTGCGATCGCATGGAAGATGTTCTCAAAATACCTGAAGTGCAGGCTGTTAGTATTTCGACACCGCCATTTTTACATTACGAAATGGCAAAAACTGTAATCCAAGCCGGTAAACATTTATTGCTGGAAAAACCTGTAACTCTTAATGTAAAAGAAGCTAAGGAATTACACCATTTAGCACAATCTAACTCTGTAATTGCTGCAGTTGATTTTGAATTTCGCTTTGTCCCAGGATGGCAATTTTTTGCGGAATTACTTAAGTCCGGATATGTTGGTAACAAAAGATTAATAAAAGTTGATTGGCTGGGATCTTCTCGTGCAAATCCAGAACGTGCTTGGAATTGGTATTCACGAAAAGATTTGGGTGGAGGTGCTTTAGGTTCTTTAGGTTCCCACACCTTTGATTATATTCACTGGTTATTTGGTGAAGTGAGCAGATTAAATGCTAGATTTACTACTGCAATTCCTCAACGTCCTGAAGCTTCTACTGGCAAACTTAAAGTTGTTAATAGCGATGATACTTGCATGCTAATGTTGGAATTGACTGATGGTACACCTTGTCAAATTTCTATCAGTGCAGTTGTTCGCGCATCTCGTACCCATTGGATAGAAGTATATGGAGATGAGGGTACATTAGTTTTGGGTAGCGAAAACCAAAAAGATTATATTCATGGATTTCACGTTTGGGGAGCCAAACAAGGAAAACCTTTGGCTGAAATTGAAATCCCCAATCATTTAACTTTCAAAAAAAATCACGCTGATGGACGCATCAGTGCTTTCATAAGAGTTGTGGAACAATGGGTGAATGCTATAGATCGCAGAGAACCGCTAATTTCTAGTCTGCGTGAGGGTGTTTATTCTCAATTACTAATGGATTTATCTCATCAATCTAATAACACATTAAGTTGGGTTAATGTACCCCAATTATCTGAATATATTGATGATACCTTCTATTAAGCAAATATACTCTAAAGTTATCCCCAATATACTACACCTCACCTTATCTGATTGGTGGCAGCTATGTTATTTTTGCAGATATCTATGAAAGAAATGGTAAAAAATCAAGCAGAAAGACAGATTGATAATCACAAAGAAGTCATTGGTGTCAACTTATGATTGACATAACTTTTTTTTCGATGTAATTTGAATGTTATAAACTCTAAATTGCTTCATGAATCAACAATCAAAAGCAAGTCGTTTTTAGTCTATTTCTTTACGACTTGTTTTTGATATTATTTCTTATTTTCCCATCTAATTTTTTGTAATTAAAGGCTTTTGAGACATTGTATCTCGCTTTCTCATAGTGCCTGATTGTTATTCAGTTTTGTCATTCAAGTTAAGTACATATACTTTATTTTATATATCGGTTGATTTTGAATTTTAATATATTCAATTTTTTAAAACGAAAAAATAATTTATTTAACAATAATTATTTGCTTCTCAATATATTTTATTTTCACAAGCATTCGTTAGATTTTTTTGATTATCCTAAGAAAGGATAGATATGTAGATTGAATATTCTAGGATGCAAGAAATTCATAGAGATTTGGTATGTGTTACAGGATTAGCAGCAATAAGGAATATATTTTAAAATAAATGTTTTAGAGAGCGAACATTTATTCTAGAGGAGAACAATAAGTCGAATAATGATAATTGTACCTTAAGGGCAATATATATACCACCAAGATAAGAATAAGCTAATAAAACTTATCTTTGGTAAGTATGGATTTTTGAGTATATTAACCGTACAGATACTCATCAAAACTTATTCGACTTATTGCTACACACTTTGTTTGGGCTGAATAAAAATGCAAATCACAAATTATCTTTAATATAGTTCAACAGCGATCTAATAAAGATAAATCTCTTAAAAATTAGAGGTAAATTGCATTTTAACTCCTCCATCCAAATCTCCCGATTTTATAGATTAGTCAGCAGGGGTAGCAGGACCAAATAGACCACTGAGAATACCACCACCAGCAGCATTTGGATCTTGTAGCGCTTGAATTAGGAAAAGAGTATTCAAGTCAAGTCCACCAGTACCACCACCAGTACCACCATTACTACCGAATAAGTTTTGCAGTAGTAAGAAATCAGCGATTCCTGCACCACCAGCAATATTTGCTTGCTCTTGTGGATTCAAATCTTCAGCAATTAAGTTTTCCCATTGAGAGTTGTTATTCATGTTCCAAAGTTTCCTGTTAATGATGAAGTGTAGTTGTTGAGATTAGAAGGCGAAAAGACTAATGCATCAGTCTTTTTATAAGCTAGTCAGCAGGGGTAGCAGAACCAAACAGACCACTGAGAAGACCACCACTACCACCAGCGTTTGGATCTTGTAATGCTTCGAGTACTAAAAGATTACCTAGGTTAAGTCCACCTCCACCATTGGAGCTACCCAATAAACTCTGAAGTACTAAGAAATCTTGAATACCAGCACCACCTGCGATGGTTACTTGTTCTTCCACATTCAAGTCTTCAGCAATCAAATCTTCCCACTTGCTGTTATTATTCATTTCCCAATATTCTCCAATTAATTAACTAACTAGCGATGATTTGGATTGGGTCGAATATGCGCACCATAGAATATCTTAAAATGTGTCACAAAGTATAAAATTCTCTAAGCATTGGAAGATTAGAACCCATGAAAGATAAGTCGAAGTGGTGTAAATCCCAGAACTGAATAATCAGTGCACTGTAAATACACGAGACTTACCGCAACATTACGAAATTAGTGACTATAGGCAAAATATCTGCATAACCTATTGTTTTACTAATTGTGTAATAAGAACTAGTTCCAAATACTAAGTTTGTAGTTATATACTTCTGTATCTTCTATGGGTGCACAAATTCTACACAAGCATTGACTAATATCCAGTCATAAGCAAGTTATTTTAGACTTTTCTCAGAATAAAAACACTTGCATGTGACAAGTAAATGTATCAAACAGATATCACCCAAAATCTCAGGATAATAATTTGTTTGAATTTACTATGAATAGATACGAGGTTTTCATAGGTCTTACATTTATAAGACCTATATATCGATGGCTCTATAAATATTAATCAACGAATTAGTGACCAATGACTAAATTATTAGTCATCCTCAGGAGCAGTCACACTTTTAAACAATTCTTGTTGAAAGTACTGTTGACCAAGAGCTGGATTAATTTGGGATAATTGGAGATATTTTTTGAAGAAATCATCGAGAGAAGAACCATCACCACCAGCAATAGCTGCTTGCTCTTCTACATTCAGATCTTCTAAGATCAGCTCTTCGAACTGAACGCCATTATTCATTTCTGATAACCTCTAAATTGCTTTTGAATCACTCTAAAAGTTAGAGGAAATTCTTATTTCCTTAACTTACTCAATAGCATATATGGAAAAAGTGACAAAAACGGGACAAATTCTCTCCATGTCGAAAAAAAAATTAATGTTCACTATAGTCAATATTTTTTTCAACAACATAGCTCTAATATTTAACTACGTCATTGAAGTAAAAGTACTCACAAAAATAATTTTTATCTGACGAGAGTTTATGTCGCTAGTTGCAAATACCCTTGATTTACAGTGATTTGGTCACAATTCATATCTACTTCTTCATCAATCTTAAGCTATTTTAAAGTATTCATGAAGTTGACCAATAGAGGAATACATTGGCATATTTGATATGCAAACATAGAGAGAATTATATATATCTGTATGTCAAGATAGTCTTATTATCGATTGCATGAAAACTGTTTTGTAAATCTATTTCTACTACTTTTAATTTACTAATATAGTTCGATGGACATGGAAGTTTAATTAGTTTTTATTTAATTTACTTGAAATTCCCCCATAACTAAATAGCCCATCATCATGTGCGATAAATTTTCATATAAAGATACTTCAGCCTATGCAGACTACCATGACATTTAGCAGTATCGCTGCACTATTGGGAACAATGATTATTCTGGCTGCTATCCCTAGTCCCAGTGTGTTTGCTGTGGTAGCGCGCACAATTGCATCCGGATTTACCCATGGTTTCGTTACAGTCGTGGGGATACTGGTTGGTGATTTTGTATTCATCATCTTAGCTATTTACGGTTTATCAGCGATCGCTCAGACTCTGGATAGTCTGTTCGTTGTAGTAAAGTATCTTGGTAGTGCTTATCTGATCTGGTTGGGAATACAGTTATGGAGAGCAAAATCGAAAGCTATAGAAGTTGAAGGAATTAGAGAATCATCTTGGTTATCTAATTTCTTGAGCGGTCTATTTATTACTTTAGGCGATCAAAAAGCACTTTTATTTTACTTGGGTTTTTTCCCTGCTTTTATTGAGTTGAAGAATATATCTATTTTGGATACTTGCATAATTATGGCGATCGCTACTATTGCTGTGGGTGGAGTAAAGCTTGGTTATGCATATATGGCTGATAAAGCTAGATTAATTTTTCAAAGTTCTAGAGCCAAGAAAATTATAAATATTATTGCTGGTACTGTCATGATTGGTACTGGTTTTATGTTGTTGGTAAAGACTTAATCAAGAATAATAGAAGAAAAGCTCCTGGGATAGAGTCCTAAGGAACTAGTAAATAGTAGGTTGATAATTATAATTCTGTGTAACAATGTATAAAATCAATCCTCTTTCAAAAGGTGGAGATCTCAGCTATAGTCCCTCCTGTCGTTTTTCTGTATCCCCTCAATAATTCGGGGTAGGAAGTCATTGAGCTATCCACGACCAACCGAATGGATTAGAAACAGATTTCTCGCGAATAAGAGTCCCCAAAGATGGAGTATTTCCAATTTTGGAAATGCGGTCACGGATATATTCAAAAAAGCTGATTCCCAACTTGCGAGTAGTGGCTACAAGAGACATAAAAATATCCCAAGCTTTTATACCTTGTTGAGTTTGGGTTGCATAACTGATATTACGTCGCTGCACCATAGTCCTAGCAGCTAACTCTGCAGGATTGTTATGCAATGGTAATTCCGGATGCTCCAAAACCAGAGATTGAGGCTGCACTGAAGTATGCTGAACAAAATGGCTGGTACGTTGATGTTGGTGGTTCACATGCTTGGGGTAAGATTTATTGTCCTTACAACGATAAAGAATGCAGGTGTGGAATTTTTTGTATATCTAGTGTTTGGAGTACCCCAAAAAATGCAGGAAATCATGCGAAGCAGATTCGCCGGATAGTCGATAACTGTACAAGACATAACATTACAGATGATTCTTGCGAAGAAGAGGGATAAACAATGAAAGAGTATGATTTTACTTTAAAGTTTAATCTCCACAATTCTCAAGCTGACCCCGATAGTCATGTTGAGAAGTTATATCAAGGTGGTTGTGACGATGCTTTAATTGGAATTGGGAAGCAAGGATATATTTCACTGAATTTTATTCGTGAAGCATCATCTGCTTATGAGGCTGTTTCTAGCGCTATTATTGACGTCAAAAGAGTTATCCCATACGCCACTTTAATTGAAGCTACACCCGATTTTGTTGGTTTAACAGATGCAGCCAAAATCCTTGGATGTACTCGACAAAATATCAGAAAACTGATTATAACAAATGAACCAAAAGCTCCATTTCCTGTTTATGAAGGTACACCTTCTATTTGGCATTTGGCAGAAATATTAATATGGTTGAGAGAAGTCAAAAAGTATGCGATCAATGATGCGTTAATAGAGGTCGCTAAAATCAATATGAATATTAATCTCGCTAATAGTTGGCAAAAAGTTGAGCCAAATCTCCAAGAAAATATTAAGGCTTTGGTTGGTTAAATAAGGGATTTCCAATTGAAAAAGTATATCACTCGTCCGGGCGCACGTCGGTGCGCCCCTACCAGAAACAAATAAATACTAAGTATTCTTTACAGGGGAAGCATTTTTATCGCATAAATCTAAATACAGCTTTTGGAATGCTTCTAACTCTGTCAACCAACTTGATGCTGATTCTAAAATTTGTCGCTCACTTCTCACCTGAGTAATATAATTACCTTCTGACTCATCAAATAACACAAACACAGAAACAGATTGCAAACAAGTTTGCGGTTTACCTACAACCTTAAAATCAGTAATAATATGTTCATCTTCCAGTAGCTCTACTTCTAATCCTAAATCCCGAACAGCTTCCTGGATTTGTTCAATCTGCAATTGATTAATATCAGGTATTCTACTTTCTAAATTAACTAATTCTCCCGGGCTAGGTAAATCTTTAGTTTCTGAATTTACTTTAGTTTCTGAATTTAAAATATCTGCTTTCAGTTCTATTTCTGCTTGTAGCGGGTCTGCGATCGCATAAATTAATTTAGTTGTTGGAGAACTGAATACATGTCCTTGTTGATAGCACTTCTCTCCTTGAGGTGTAATATTAATTTTTAACGGTAAAGCTTCCAAGCAATTCAATTTAACGAGTCGCTCGATCGCACTTCTGACAAATATAATATCTAAACCTAATACTTTTGCTAATTCTTCAGTTGTTGGGGGTGGTGTAAACTCAATAGCAGCCCGAAGGATAAATTCTTCTAGGATATTTAATTTACGGGTTTCGCTGATAGTTATCTTAACTGGTATTTGCTGTACTTCATAGTAATAGTTACGAGCAAATACAACAGATAATTTAGATGTCTGCTTTGAATTTTGCTTTCCAGAATTTTCCTTTTCAATTTGTTTTACTAAGGAACTGAGACTAGAATCAATAAATTTTGGCTGGGGTTTTTTTTCCTGGGAAGTTTGAGGAGAAGTTTGAGATGATTCTTGAGATAAATCTTGAGATTCTTTTTTCGTAGATTTTCTCTTGGTTTTTCTCTTACCTTCGGTACTTTCTGTGTCTTTGCTGCTCATTAGATCAATAGATATCTATCTTCAAATATTATCTGCACATAACCCGAAATCCTTGTAGAGACGCGCCATGGCGCGTCTCTACATCTTTTGGGGAAATTTTACGTCCTACATCTTTTGGGGAAATGTCTAATCTACAAAACATAACTAACATCTATTAAACCCCCATATTTATCAACAGTACGAGCAACTTCTTGATACATAGACCCAACTTTACCAGATTGTTGAGTAAACAGGTCATAACAACCTACCACCACGAGTAATTCCTGAGCGCGAGAAAAAGCGACATTTACCCGTTCCGGAGCTTTTGCAAAACCGATATCTCCCCGAAAGTTATTACATACGGTACTCACAATAATTACTGGACGTTCCATTCCTTGAAAAATATCAACTGTTCCGGTACGAATATCTAAGGAAGGGAATTTTTTCGCTGCAATTCTATCTTTTATTAACCTTAACTGAGCGCCGTAAAAAGTAATAATTCCAATTTCTTTTTTTTCATTACTTTTTTGTACTTTACTTGACCAAGCAGTTTCTAATTGTTCGCATAGCTTTTCAATGGCGTCAACTTCCTTAATATTAATTCGAGACGTCCCTTCTCTTTTTTCGTTAAAATCGTTATCTATCGGAGTTTTCAACCACAAAATATGTTGATTTGCTTGAAGTAATTCACCGGACAAATTATGAGCGCGTAAACTATCTGGTTCTGGAAGACCGCAACTAAGTTTATCCTGATAAAACTGATTAATTGCTCCCATGATTTGCGGATGCATGCGATATTGAATTGTCAGCATGCGCTTGATGTTTTCATCCGCAGATTCAAATTGGGTTTTGAAGAGAGATTCTTTAATAAACTTTAGTTCGTCTTTAGTTGTACCAATTTCTTCGGCGATATCTTCGATGGTATCATCGCGTAACATGGGCGGTAATTGTCGATGGTCCCCGACTAAAACAATTTTCTTACCTTTTAAAGCTGGAATTAATAATTCTGGGGGAGTACATTTACTTACTTCATCAATAATTACCACATCAAAACTGGGAAATTCTCGGGAAAAATCGCCCCTCGCAGCTTGGACGCAGGTAATACCGACAACGTTAGCGTTATCTAAATAAATTTGTTTGAGATCCTCAATATCTTGTTGTGAGGGTTGACGAAGTTTTTTAATCCAGTCTTGAACAAAGTTTTGATAGCGATTGAGGTAATTTTCTTTTTCTTGTAATTCTTTTTGCCAAAATTCAAGTTGTCGCTTGATTTTGGTTAAGAAATCAAGGTTATACAATTCTATATTATTAGGTTGCTTGGGATTGCTTTCTTGTGTCGTAATGACTGTATTATTTGACTCCTTGGGATTACTTTCTTGCGTCGCAATGACTGTATTAGGTTGAAAGTTAATTTGAAAATTAAAATTATTAGATATCTTTTTCCATAAATTCTGCCACCATTTACGTTCTTTCGCTAAATCTTTTGGTAACTGTGCTTGAATTTGTTCTTCGAGTTCAGTAATTTTATTTTGGGATATTTGTAATTCCTCTTTGGCGCGATCGCTCTCTAACTTTAAGTTTGAAACTTCTGTATCTAAGTTGTTTTTGATATACTTTAATGTTTTTAAGGGGTCGATATCGGGAATTAATTTAATTAAACGATTGAGATTATTTTCCCAAGCAGCAACTTCGGCGCTAAAATGATGGGGATTTTCCCAAATGTAAGATTGATTATTAATATATTCTTCGACTAAAAGACCTAATCTTTTTGGTAGCTCCGGTTTTTGACTTAACTCTTGCAAAAAAGTTACCGCTTGAGTAAGTTTGATATTAGAATCTTCCCTAATTGTTTCAATGTCATTTTCTAGTTGATCTATTTGAGATTTTGCATTATTGAGCTTGATTTCAACTTCTTGGGCTTGTTTTTGGAAATTTTCTAGATATTGTTCGGTTTCTGCTTTGAGGGGAAAAACACATTCCCGCGCATTTGCTAAGATGCTTTCTTTTAACTCTTCAACAATTTGTTTTAAAGTTGCATTTACATTGCTTTCGTTCCAAGATTCACCATAAATAGCTTGAAGTTGAATTAATAAACTACCAGCTTCCCTAACCAAAGGTTGACGTTCTGGAGGTTTGAGACGATAGTAATCTGCAAACTTCTCAGCTAAATCTTGCCATTGTTGGCGATGTTCCCCTATAAGTACTAAAGGAATTTCCCCTAAAGTACGATTCATGAATTCACTAAATTTACTCGTTTTACCTTTAGCGTTAATACAACCTTTTTCTAATTCATAGGTAAAAGCGTTATATAATTGCTGCCAGTTCGGTAAATGGTCAACCTTGCGGACTTGATAATCAATTGGTACTAAAGATAATCGAGACGAACTAGCGATCGTTATTAATCCTGATGGTAGTTCTAAGACTTTTTCCGTTATGGGTTTACCAGTCTGACGACATCGATTTAAAATTTTGTGTAATCTCTGGCTAGCATTAGCTTTCCAATCCCTGACAGCACCAATAATAAAACCAATTTCACTTCTGCGTCTTTCGGTTCGGCGAATTTTTTCCGCTAATTCCTGTTGCTCACCTAAAAGTTTATGATATCCCTGATGCAATGTGTTTGCAGATTCAGAAGCAGAGCGGAAATTTTGTACTGATACCCCCACTTCTGACATCACGGTGATCGCATCATTTGCACCGCTAAATGCTGGGGGAAAGCTTTCAATTTCCTTTGCGACAGTATTTTTCAACCACGCAGCTAATCCAAAAGCACCACATTTAGGTGGTGTAAAACTAAGTTCTCCTGCATCGTGAATTGCTGTTTTGATATTTGCAATAAATTGGTCTACTACGCTATCACCTTTAGCGTAAGGTTGAAGCTGAGGAAGAAAACTTACAACTTCTTCAGTTAACCAGTTCATTTTTGATGCAGGTTTAATAATCTTTTTTAAACCCACCAGCAAAGATTCTAGTTTATCTGTTTTTGCGATCGCAGTTTGATAAATTTCTTCTTGTTGCTTACAAGCTTGCTCTAACTGTAATTTACGTTCTTGAAATTCTTGTTGTTGATGAATCCATTCCGATTCCGATTGCAAATATTTTCCGAAGCGCTCCTGGGGAGCTAATAATTCCTGTAAAACTTTGACCCTATCCTGATTAGTTGATAACCTTTCTTCACAATCGCTCGCGGTATTCCCCACCCATTGATTGATAACGTTTTCTTCCAGGAAAGCTTGTCCTTCAGCTTGGACTTTTTCAGCTTTACCTCGACGCAAACCCCGAATTACTGGGTTATGAACTAACCGACTCAAAGCATTATCAACCGCTAAATTCGCTTGGGAAGCAATCAGGGTTTTACCTCCCCGTAATGCTATCTGATAGCAAATTTCCACAATTACCGTCGTTTTACCGGTTCCCGGTGGTCCTTGAATTAAAACCATATCTGGTGCAGAAAGAACCGTTTCTACTGCAGCTATTTGGTCAAAATTAGAATTACTTTTTAATAAGTTTTGCGGTGAAAGCTTGACAATTGAATCGGGATTCCTAGCTTGAGTTGCATCAAATAAAAATTTACTTAAATTAGGATTTTGGGTTCTACCCAAACGTAAATGTTCTAAAGCTTTCTTCTTCTGATTAATTTGGTGAATATCACCCGCAGCTTCAAAATATAAAAAACCCCGCGCCGGTAACTTATATAATCCTTCTCGGAGGCGATCAACTAAATCATCATCCAGCAAAACTTTAATTTTATGGTTTTTCGCATCAATTGCGTCGATGCTACCTAACTTTTTCGTACCTTTCCTGGTTGCAATGTCACTCGCAGATCTGCATATCATTAAATCTTCCTGCTTGGACTTTTTGATCCGCAACCAAAATTCATCTTCACCCAAAGAAGTTTTGGGGGAACCGTCTAAAGTTGCAGATGCAGGATGAATAATAAAAGTGACTCGTCTAGATTTATAACTGTAATTATGATTGTCAAAAGGGACGCAAAATTGACGTGCTTTCGCAATTCGTTCTTCCATATCGAGAAAAACGCGCCAAACTTTTAACTGTTCAGAAGTCGGGACGTGTCTTTCACTCCATAAAGGTAAAGACTTAATTTTTGCAACCGTCGCGCGGGGTACCCCCAAACGGTTATTAGAAGCTAACTGCAAACAAAACGGTAAACAGAATCCATCAACCTTTCCCCTAGGTAAGTCTACCAACCGTGCATCTAATAACTTTAAACCACCACTACCATTATTTGAATTGATAGTAGCCTTTAGCCACAAAGTTTTTTTAAAATCTTCTAATGGTGAAGGTAAAGCAGAATTAGTATCGCTTGCAACCGTCAACTCCCAGATTTCTTCATCTGGATATCTTTGATTAATTTCTTGACGACGGACATAGAAAAGTGCACCAGAATTTCCCGTAACATCAGATAAAAAAGTCTCAGCCCGACCGATTATATCCCTTGAAATGTGTCTATCGAAGGCATCTCGACCATCAAGTTCGCGAATTAAATTATTAATTGCTCGTTCCCCAGCAAACCTATAGCCCCAAGTTTGAGAATCACTGTTACCCATACATGCAAAAATTCGCTGTCACTGGAAAAGATATCATAAGTTGAGTAATGAGTCGTAGAGACGCGACATGTCGCGTCTGTACAGAATTCAGAATTCAGAAGTCAGAAGTAAGGAGTCAGGAGTCAGAAGTCAGAAGTCAGAATTCAGGATTACCCATTACCAATTACCCATTAGCCATCACCAATCACCAATTACCCATTACCAATTACCATTAAAATTGACATAAATCGATATATACCGACTTTTTCTTAGATTTTTTTAACTTATTGGGGACTAATTTATATATGGTAGACATTAAATGTGGAAATATCACCTTTACTAACATCGAGGCTATTTTATTCGATAAAAATGGTACTTTAGAAGATTCTGAAACATTTTTGCGTCACATTGCTCAAAAGTCAGCCCGAATTATCGACGCCAAAATCCCTGGGATTGGAGAACCATTATTAATGGCATTTGGGGTAGATGGAGGTAAACTCGATCTAGCTGGTTTAATCGCAGTTGCAAGTCGTCAAGAAACTGAAGTTGCTGCAGCTGCATACATCGCTGAAACTGGAAGAGGATGGTTTGAGTCTTTGCAAATTTCACGTCAAAGCTTGGATGAAGCGGAAAAATCTTTTGGTAATACCCATGCACCTTTGTTTCCTGGTGCTTTAGAACTACTGAAAAATCTATCAATCACAGAACTAAAACTTGGTATTCTTTCTGCTGCTACAACCGAAGAAGTACAAGGGTTTATTAATTATCATCAGTTGAATGATTATATGCAATTGGGAATGGGAGTAGATGGAAATATTTCCAAACCAGACCCCAGATTATTTTTGCAAGCTTGTGAATCTTTGGGAGTAGAACCGAGTAAGACTCTAATGGTAGGGGATTCGGTAGGCGATATGCAAATGGCGAAGAATGGTAAAGCTAACGGTTGTGTCGGTATTACTTGGATCGGGAGAAATGATAATGTCAAAGGTGCAGATGTAGTGATTAATAAACTGGAGGAAATTCAGGTAGAAGCATAGGTAAAAAGTAAAAAGTAAAAAGTAAAAAGTAAAAAGTAAGAAGTAAGAAGTAATAATTTTTTATATTCTTATTTGTTGCTTATTCTACCAATTACCCATTACCAATTACCATAAACAGTTGTCGATATTCAGACCAATGAGTTAATGAATCAAAATATAATTTAAAACTTATCTAACTCACACATCAATAACTTCCAGTCGAACCCAAGTTTTCGGTCCAACAACTCCATCTATAGTTAAATCATAGTGTTTTTGAAATTTCTTCACTTCTTTCTCTGTCGCAACACCAAATATTCCATCAACAACTACGGGACCCAAACCAATACCATTTAAACGTCGTTGGAGATATTCAACATCTTCACCTGTGCTACCAAGACGTATAGTAGGAGGAAATATTAGGTCATTTTCATCAATATCAATCGTATCTAATACTGCCCAAGTTTGAGAACCTACAATTCCATCTACAGTCAAACCATATTGCTTTTGAAAAACAGTCACAGCTTCTTGTGTTGCTCGACCAAATATACCATCAACGACTAAAGTGTTATCAGCAACAGTACCATTCAAAACTTTTTGTAAATCCTTAACGTCATCACCAGTACTACCAAGGGTGAGAGTAGGACGAACGATTGTGGTTTGAGTTGCGTAAGACATAATTTTTGAATTCCTTTAACTGGATGTTTGTGTGTTTTCGATATGTTGCATTTCCTGTATATTTATCCAAATCGAACAGTAAATATTACGTATTTTTAGCTAGGATAAGTGTCAGAATAATATTTGTCACATAGTAAAATGCTACTGATAAACATATTTTTTGGAATATCAGTAGACGATTTTAAAATTGTCACAAATTAAACGATAGTGAGGTGATTGTTAAATGGCTAAAATAGAGGAATATAGACAGCATATAAAAGAATTACTTGTAGCATATAGTCAATATACAAAATCTAATAGCGAAGTAGAAGCGCAGACAATTTTTGATGCAGAAAACAACCACTATAGTCACAACTCTCAGCAAGACTTAAATCTACTGAAAATTTTACCAATACTATAATACTAAAAGCATCTACAAGATTTACCGCCTGAGTTCCGGTCTATTAGGGATTTCCAAAAATAATTAACATCATAATTTGAAGCTGTAGGGGCGCACCGACGTGCGCCCTATCGAATGGTATGGTTTTTTATGAGTTTTTCTATATACATGTTAAGTTGAGCAACAACTTCATCGGGTAGGTCGAAGGTAACTTGCATATTTTGGAGATTTTTATTCTTCAGTATACAACCGATATTTTTTGTTTGTTTAGATTACCCTCACTAAACCCGAAAAACCTTGTAGAGACGCGCCATGGCGCGTCTCTACATTTGAAATATGGTGTGTTTCTACATTTGAAACAACCTTAAATTGTCAGTTGGTTTAATTTAAACTAATTTAAATCCAAATTCCTAAACCTGAGCTTCTTCCTTGACCAACTTATCCCAACCCAAATCTTTCAAACTATTATTCCGACGTAGGGGACGAGTCACCAACTCCAAAATATCCCGAGCATTAGTAAACCCGTGAATTTGTGCAAAGGTAAACTCTACAGACCACTTGGTGTTAATTCCCCGTGCTTCTAAGGGGTTAGCATGAGCCATACCTGTAATCACAAGATCCGGTTTAATTTCTTTAATCCGTTGTAATTGATTGTAATTATCTGGTTTCTCCACAATTGTGGGTAACGGTACACCCATTTCTTTACAGGTTTTTTCCAGAAATGCTAACTCTGCAGCTTGGTAACGTTTATCCATGTAGGGAATACCAATTTCGGGAACCGTCATTCCACAGCGAATCAAAAATCTTGCTAAGGAAATTTCTAGTAAGTTGTCTCCCATAAAGAACACAGATTTACCGCGAATTAGTTTCACGTAATCTTCTAAGTTTTCCCAAATCTGCGCTTCCCGTTCGTCTAAACCTTTGGGAGTAATTCCAAATACCGAGCAAATCTTTTCGATCCAAGCTCTACTACCATCGGGACCAATGGGGAACGGTGCACCAATTAACTTACACTTACGACGTCGCATTAAGGTCGTCGCGGTTCTACTCAGGAAGGGGTTAATCCCAGAAACATAATATCCTTCTTCAATTACCGGTAATTCAGTGAAGCGTTTAGCCGGTAACCAACCAGAAACCTTAATTCCTTGCTTTTTCAGTTCTAAGCTTAACTGGGTAACTACAGGATCGGGTAAAGAACCAAATAAAACTAATGGTGGGTGATCTACATATTCCGATTCTTCTTGGGCGATTTCTTCTTTCTTCTTACCGAAGTTGAGGAGTTTTTTGATCCCAGTGCGTTCGTCCTTGTCACTTTGTGCTACGGGAGCTTCTTTAGGACAACGTGCAGCCATTGCAGCGAGAACTGTATCTTCCCCTTGGGTGAAAGCATAATCTAAACCATTCGCTCGTGCAACCACAATGGGAATCCCAATTTCTTCTTCCAAATTGGGCGCTAAACCTTCCAAATCCATCTTAATGATTTCAGTGGTGCAGGTACCGATCCAAACAATTACACTAGGATTGCGATCGCGTTTAATTTGCAAACATAACCGCTTTAATTCTTCGTAATCATTTAATTTGGCGGAAATATCCCCTTCTTCCAATTCTGCCATTGCATAGCGGGGTTCAGCAAATATCATTACCCCCATCGCATTTTGGAGAAAGTAACCGCAGGTTTTGGTTCCAATTACCAAGAAAAAGCTATCTTCAATTTTTTGGTATAACCACGCAACGCAACTAATGGGACAAAAAGTATGATAGTTACCAGTTTCGCATTCAAAGTTTAAAGATGGTGAATTTGAAGATTGTGATTGTGCAACGGTCATGTTGGTGTTCTCCCCTTGGTTCGACATTCAGGATTTAAGAATTCAAGATTTAAGAATTCAGGATTTAAGAGTCAAAATATTTTGTAGATTTATCGCACTAAGTAATTAGGTTCGGACATTGATTAAAACTGCAAACTATAATTAATAAACTTTTGACTTCTTACTTATGTCCTACGGACACGCAATAACTATAGCTGCGCTACCTGCGGATCCGTTACGCTTCGCTAGGCGCTAATGAATTTTGACTTGTGTATAGCGCTATACAGGAATTTTCATTTCAATCACATATTTAGATTCCCAAATGTACAGACGCGAAATTTCGCGTCTCTACAGTAAAACCCCTAAATTTAATAGCACTTAAGTGTCAGGAAAAAGGTTAGCGATTTCCGTATCGTCAAATGCATTTCCCGGCTCATTTTCTCCCGACTGCTCTTCATTATGTGCGCCATCGGGAACTGAAGATTCTTCTCCCCAGACATCCATTAATACATTGCTGAACTCATGGGAATCATCATCAGTATCGAGATTTTCTAGGGTTTCTTCGTTGTGGTTTCCGAGGATTTGGGTATCTGCGTCAAAGGAAATCTCCCCAAATTCATCGCCGGATTCACCATTATTGAATCCTTGGGAACGATGGCGATCTTGGGTATCTTCATACCCATCAGCTTCACCCACCGGTTCGTGTTCTCCCATTACCGCTTCAACATAGGAAACACCATCCCCAGACATTTCCGTGGAATGTCCTTTGGCGAGAAATTCTTTCGCAACCATGATTTCGCGATCGAATTCATCTACAGGTTCTTCCCCCATTTCACCTCGAGTTGCGATCGCAGAACCATCACCATCAACTTCGTCGGTTTCCACCGGAGGAATAATACGGTTACCAAGAGCCATTTCTGGGTCGAAATGCAAATCTAAAACTTCAATTAAAGTATCAGCATCGGCATTCAACTTAGAGAAAGGAAGCATTAACTGCGCTAATTTTGGCTCTAAGGCGTTTGCAACTCCCAGGATGAGGTATGAAGGTGGTCGCTTACCTCCATCGGGTGTATAAACCGATTCTACCTGCATATGCAGGGTAATCCAGTCACGATTGGTTTGGTAAAAATTTAACCACTTTTGTCGTAAAGAATCAGTAAAACTGTAAAAAAATGCCATACGCCTCATCCTAAGAAATAGAATTAATGTTTTATACAATCATTAAGTCTAATTCCTCTTCCGGATTAGTGACCTGTGGTTTACTCGGATTTAGGTAAAAATCTGACAACAATGCAAATAAATCTCGATCTTGAGCATCCTTAGGAACTACTCCTTCCGGGCGTGCCAGGATTTGATCGGCAATATTTAAATAATAATCACAAACATAATTTAAGGATTCTTCGGACTCCGCCATTTCAAATAAGGTCTTTCCCTTCACTCTGGAAACACGGATATCTTCAATTAAAGGTAATACTTCTAATACTGGCATAGGTACGGCTTCTACGTACTTATTAATTAAATCTCGTTTAGAAGTGCGGTTACCAATTAGACCAGCTAATCGTAAGGGGTGAGTACGTGCTTTTTCTTTCACAGAAGCTGCGATCCGGTTAGCTGCAAACAAAGCATCAAAGCCGTTATCAGTAACAATCATGCAGTAATCGGCATAGTTCAAAGGTGCAGCAAAACCACCACAAACCACATCCCCTAAAACATCAAACAAAATTACATCATACTCATCAAAAGCATTTAATTCCTTGAGTAATTTTACTGTTTCGCCAACTACGTAACCTCCGCAGCCAGCACCAGCGGGGGGACCACCAGCCTCAACACAGTCTACTCCGCCATAACCCTTATAAATTACATCTTCGGGCCAAATGTCTTCGTAGTGATAGTCCTTTTCTTGCAGGGTATCGATAATTGTTGGAATTAAAAACCCAGTGAGAGTGAAGGTGCTGTCATGTTTGGGGTCGCAACCAATTTGTAGGACTTTTTTGCCACGTTTAGCTAAAGCGACCGATATATTACAGCTTGTAGTTGATTTACCGATACCACCTTTTCCGTAAACTGCTAGTTTCACCTTACTTTGCCTCTTACTGTTGTTTTTTATATCAGTTAGTTGTCGGTTAACAGTTACCAGTTACCAGTTAACAGTTAACAGTTTTTTTCGTTAGCTGTTTGTTGTTGTCTATTCGATAGTTTTCAACTTACAACGAAAATAAAGGTCTTTAATCGACATTTAGGGTATTAAAAGGGTAAATAGTGATTTTAAAGGTATCATGCACAACTATTTTGTTTGTTCATGCTTTATATACATTTAATATTCTTCAAAAATATATTTTATGTTTGACTTATATAAAAATAGTTACAAAATAAAAATAATATATAAAAAATTTCCCTGTGATTTAAGCTTTTCAGTGGGCTTTAAATAACCTCTGGGAACTTAATGACTTATGGGAAAAGCATGTTTGTTTGTAGTTGCGCTTTAGCGCAAAAATTTGCCTATGGCGCTGAAGTGCAACTACGAACTCGATCATAATCAGTACTCAAAATCTAGAATTTGATGACTTGCAATGAGTGTGATTACGATGCGAATGCTCATGCACTTTGTGCTTATCGCAATTAATTTAAAAAATCATAAAAAATAAAAACCCAGTTGCGACAATAAATCCCATCTACTCGGCGTAATAAGTTGGGGGTTTATGCTCACACAATGTAAAAAAATATAACTTTTGCGGAAAATTCTCAAAACTTAACGAATAGTCGTCAATACTCCAAGGTCTAACCCCTACATAATCCAATACAGTTCAGATAAGCCTAAATTTCTTGGTAGAGACGCGACATGTCGCGTCTCTACAGTGGTATTTGTTTTAAAAAAAGTTTTAACTGAACTGTATTGCTACATAACCTCCCAAGAGATCTAACCCCCACCTAACCTCCCCCGAGGAAGGAATAATCTAGCCTAATCCCCTCCATGCATTTCTTGTAACGATAACCAACCTGCTTCCCATTGAGAACGGTCTTTGAGTAATTGTGCATTAATCCAAAAACGTACTTTGGGATCGCAAGCTGCAACCATTTCGGCGTAAACCCATTTACTTTGATTTTTGCGGTTAATGACTCGAAAGTGTCGCCATCCATCTATTTTTTTCTGCGATGTCCATTTTGAGTTGAGTAGATGAGGATATTTTTGTTTTTTCGGCATTGTTGGGGATTGGGGATTGGCGACTGTCAATTGGCTATTGGGTAATATATTTGACTTTAAATAGGAAATTTTCAAATATTGACCGAAGATGGTTGCAAGTATCAAATAATTAGGTAAAACATTTCTTGAAAGGCATATATCTAAATCAAAAGTTCTAAATCAATAATCCAAACAACCAGCTTAGAATTTAAAATTAAGATTTTATTTAGATTTGAAATCTATAATTTATGTTTATGTCCAACGTGAATTAAATTGAGCCTTGTAATAAGGGTTTTAAGAAACGCTATAAATCAATCATATTTGTGATTATTTGCACGAATTAACGTTATTTCAGCTTCGAATTCACACAACACATAATTTTAATTTTTTTATTCCTTACTCATTACTCCTTAGGAATGAGAGTTTAATAACCTGTAATTCTGAAATTTGGAGTGGTGCGTTACGCGATGCTAACAGCACCCTACTTTTGTACTTTATTTAATTCACATTCCTTACTCATTACTTACTTACTTATTACTTATTACTTATTACTCCTTACTATAAGTTGAGATTTATTAAGAAGTCTATTTCAAAATGCACCTGGAGCGCAAGGCTCGCAAGCACCGCAGGCGCATATCATGGAGGATTTTTTAATTGTGACTATAGTCACTCCCCACCAATATTTCTTCATGGCATGATTTGGTTGCCACTATGGCTAAATGTTTGATACACCAACTTGCCATTTTCCCGGATGCATAAGGAGAAAAATTTAATATTTTCCCAACAAGTATTAATGTTGTTAACTATTTTGCGTTTTTTCTCAATGAGGGTTTCCACAGCAACTTGACTGGGACACAAAATCTCTAAAGTTCCCGTACCATCTGTTTGATAGAGAATTCGAAATAAGCAATCTTGGAGCAAAGCCCGACTACAACCATCAAACAACTGTTGAAAGCGTCTGAGTTTTTCTCCTTCACTCATCTCACCAGTGAGTTTTGGATAAAACAAGTCTTCGCGCTCAAAATTGAATTCTTCGTCTTCGAAATTGTAGGAGTCGGTCATATTTTTAGCTCTACCTCATCTTATTTCTGGCATCATAGTAACTCTATCTGAGTTACACAAAAAACATGCTGTTTTCAGTATTTAGGTGTTCAACGATAATTAAGGTTCTAAGTCATCAAACTATCTGGGGGAGGGGAAAAATCAAAAATGAAACTAAGCAAATTGATTTCAACTGCAAGTAATGGACGGTAATTCTACTTTCAGGAGTCGCGAACACCGATCCTGTCAGTTTTTCTGCTTTTCTACAATATTTAATAAGAACTGATATTTTCTATCTTAGTCATAATTCACGGCGCTAAGTAAGTCAGCGCTAAGTAAGTTATTCGTTTTCCTACTAAGCCTATGCAACCTACTAATCCAGATAAGTTTACGGAAAAAGCTTGGGAAGCGATCGCCCATACTCCAGACATTGCGAAACAAAATCATCAGCAGCAAATTGAAAGCGAGCATTTGATGAAAGCGCTGCTAGAACAGGAAGGACTAACCAATAGTATTTTTAATAAAGTTAGCGTCAGCGTTCAGCGAGTCCGGGAGTACACAGATCAATTTATCCAAAAACAACCAAAAGTTTCCGGTAGCAGTACTTCTGTATATCTCGGAAAAAGTTTAGATAGTCTTTTGGATCGAGCAGACGGTTACCGCAAAGAATTTGGCGATGAATATATTTCTATTGAGCACGTAATAATCGCTTACGCCAAAGATAATCGTTTTGGTAAAGGTTTGCTCCAAGAATTTGGATTGAATGAAGCAAAGCTCAAAAATACGATTAAGCAAATTCGAGGAAACCAGAAAGTGACCGATCAAAATCCAGAAGGTAAATATCAATCATTGGAAAAATATGGGCGCGACCTGACAGAAGCAGCCCGAGAAGGTAAATTAGATCCGGTGATTGGAAGGGATGATGAAATTCGCCGCACGGTGCAAATTTTATCCCGTCGTACGAAAAATAATCCGGTTTTAATTGGGGAACCGGGTGTTGGTAAAACTGCGATCGCAGAAGGTTTAGCCCAGCGCATTGTTACTGGTGATGTACCCCAATCTTTGAAGGACCGTCAATTAATTGCACTGGATATGGGTGCTTTAATTGCGGGAGCAAAATTCCGGGGTGAATTTGAAGAACGTCTCAAAGCGGTATTAAAGGAAGTTACCGAATCTGAAGGTAATATTGTTCTATTTATTGATGAAATTCATACCGTAGTCGGTGCTGGTGCAACCCAAGGTGCAATGGATGCGGGGAATTTATTAAAACCCATGTTGGCTCGGGGTGAGCTACGCTGTATTGGGGCGACAACTTTAGATGAATATCGTAAGTATATCGAAAAGGATGCAGCGTTAGAACGACGTTTCCAACAGGTTTTTGTCGATCAACCCAGTCCAATAGATACTATTTCTATTTTACGGGGTTTGAAAGAACGTTATGAAGTTCACCACGGGGTGAAAATTGCTGATAGTGCTTTAGTCGCTGCTGCAACTTTGTCTAGTAGATATATTTCCGATCGCTTTTTACCAGATAAAGCCATTGACTTGGTTGATGAAGCAGCGGCTAAGTTAAAAATGGAAATTACTTCCAAACCAGAAGAGATTGACGAAATCGATCGAAAAATTTTGCAGTTGGAAATGGAGAAGTTATCGCTGCAAAAGGAAAGCGATCCCGCTTCTCGCGAACGTTTGGAAAGATTAGAAAAAGAATTAGCCGATCTCAAGGAAGAGCAACGGACTTTAAGCGCTCAGTGGGAGTCGGAAAAAGGCGTAATCGCCAAAATTCAATCCGTCAAAGAAGAAATTGACCGGGTTAGTTTGGAAATTCAACAATCGGAACGCAACTACGACCTTAACCGGGCTGCCGAGTTAAAATACGGCAAGTTAACTGATTTACATCGTCAATTAGAAGCAGCCGAAGTCGAGTTAACTCAAACCCAACACAGTGGAAAATCATTGTTGCGGGAAGAGGTCACAGAATCAGATATTGCGGAAATTATTTCTAAGTGGACCGGAATACCAATCAGCAAATTGGTAGAATCTGAGAAAGAAAAATTACTTCACTTGGAAGAAGAACTGCATAATAGAGTGGTGGGACAAGAAGAAGCAGTAACAGCGGTTGCAGATTCAATCCAACGTTCCCGCGCGGGACTTGCAGATCCCAATCGTCCCATTGCAAGTTTTATTTTCCTTGGTCCCACAGGTGTGGGTAAAACCGAATTAGCAAAAGCTTTGGCGGTATATTTGTTTGATACCGAAGAAGCGATCGTCCGCATTGACATGTCTGAGTACATGGAAAAACACGCCGTTTCGCGGTTAATTGGCGCACCACCTGGTTATGTGGGTTACGATGAAGGCGGACAATTAACAGAAGCAATTCGTCGTCGTCCCTATGCAGTGGTATTATTTGACGAAATTGAGAAAGCTCATCCAGATGTTTTCAACATCATGTTGCAGATTCTCGATGATGGAAGGGTTACCGACGCTCAAGGTCATAAGGTAGATTTCAAAAATACCATTATTATCATGACCAGTAATATCGGTTCCCAATACATCTTAGATGTTTCTGGAGATGACTCACGTTACGAAGAAATGCGTCGTCGAGTCACAGAAGCAATGCGCAATAGTTTCCGTCCGGAATTTCTCAACCGGATTGATGAAACAATTATTTTCCACGCTTTGCAAAAGCCCCAGTTGCGGAAAATTGTCCAATTACAGGTCGAAAGATTGCGTCATAGACTTAGCGATCGCAAGATGTCGTTGAAGTTATCCGATGGTGCTCTGGACTTTTTAGCAGAAATTGGCTATGACCCAGTTTATGGAGCACGTCCCCTCAAACGAGCAATTCAGCGGGAGTTGGAAACGCAAATTGCTAAATGTATTTTGCGGGGTGAATTCAATGATGGGGATACCATTTTCGTTGATGTGGAAAATGAACGGCTTTCTTTTAAGCGTTTGAGCGCTGATTTGATTGCGACAGAGTCCAATTAATAAGTAAAACTAATATTATTTGAGGGGTTGCTGTTAATAATTTTAGGCTTATGGAGGCGTAGCATTGCTACGTCTCTAAGTTTTTTAGGGAAATATCTCGAATTTTGGGCAAATCTGAATCCAAAATTCTGTCATATCCATCCATCATAATTTCTAAAAATGACGAATATCTTACTGCTCTAGGATACCAGGTAGCAAATTCCCAAGCCTCCCATTCACCATCATCAAATGTCATTATGGATTATATCCAAAAGCATGTTTGCAAAAATTAGAAATTTTTCGAGCAAAATAAAATTGAAATATAAAATTCGATAAGTATAGTTATTTTTATTTTATTAGTTACAATAATTACTAAATCAATTTTGAAAGTTATAAATGGAGATTTTTTTAGTGAGTTTAAATTGAGCAACTCAATTGCACATTATAAATCTCGCGTGTTATTGAATAAAAGTATTCACCAGTGTTGAGAAATGAAATTTATTACCTCATAATTTAGCTGCGTACCCAAAGAGAAAATAAAAGAATGAGTCGCGCTTCAGCTTAATAGGTCTGTGCAAGAAATTTGGGAACTTTGGGACATATCCCCATTGTTTAGCAATTCATTTGAAAGTGTAACTAAGGAATGAGAGTTTAATAACCTGTAATTCTGAGATTTGGAATGGTGCGTTACGCGATGCTAACAGCACCCTACTTTTGTACTTTATTTAATCCACATTCCTAACTGAAGATTTGAAGGTACAGAAAAAACAAAGTATCCATAATAACAGCGAAATACATAAATATTACTTATTTCTATTTGCTGTTTCTTATTTTTTTGTGGGTATTCCTGAATAGAGAATACTAATCAAGAAATCAAATTATTGAAACATTGATTTTTAGTAGATATTTACATCAAAAGAATTACGGACTCACCAATGCGTTTTTGTGTAGTTGAAGCAATATCATATATGTGCACTCATTCATCTTTGATTTAATTTTATTTACAAATCTCAATATTTGTTTTCGTTCTTTTTAAACGAAAACAAAATAAATGTGCTTGTACAAGACAAGTTAAAAGTTAAATTAATTTATCAAATTAGTCTGAGGATTTTTGAGACTTAGCTCCTTTAAGGTCTGAAATCTTAGATAAATAGGTGTTTTATGTTCTTGAGTCCAACTTGTTTACTACTTAAAAGTAGTATTTGTAAAGTTTTCGCAACATATTGTCAAAAAATGATTTAATAAGAAAATTAAATCAAAAAGTTAAAAATCTTCAAAGAATAACTTATTACATTCTTGATATATTGTGAATCAGGCTACAAATTACGCGGTGTGCAGTTGTTCAATTTTTTTTATCGCGACTCTGAGTTAATGCAATCGGAGGATAATCCTTATTTTTCTAGTGGGAATGAGGGTCATGTTCTGGGAAAATTGTATCTGATGGGTATTAGATGCATTCACCAACTTGATTCGAGCCAACGGAAAATGATGAAGTGACTTCTCTTTTGGAGAAAATTTAAGGTTGAACAAAGTCTAAAAACAATTAGTGGAGTATAAAGGAAAACGGATACGATAATCTTTGTCTTTCACTAAGTGTTCTTAAGAGAACGAAAAAGAGAACGAAGTATAACCCTCTACCTGAGGGAGTTTCTAATAAACATTTTTTCTTGATTTCCCCTTTCATAGGGAGCAAGAGGAGTGGTAAAGAAAATTCGCAGATCGACGTAATTTGTTGTAAGTAAAGAGTGACTTGGAAGGGAAATATGTCTTACGCTCAAACGAGGACTCAGTCAAAATCAGGATATGAGGCAGGTGTTAAGGATTATCGATTAACTTACTACACACCCGATTACACACCAAAAGATACGGACCTTTTAGCGGCGTTCCGTATGACCCCCCAGCCAGGAGTACCTCCAGAGGAAGCTGGTGCTGCAGTTGCTGCTGAGTCTTCTACCGGTACATGGACCACTGTATGGACCGATTTGTTAACCGACCTAGATCGCTACAAAGGTCGTTGTTACGATATCGAGCCAGTACGTGGTGAAGATAACCAGTACATCTGTTATGTAGCTTATCCTTTGGATTTGTTTGAAGAAGGTTCTGTAACCAATATGTTGACCTCAATCGTAGGTAACGTATTTGGTTTTAAAGCTTTGCGTGCATTACGTTTGGAAGACTTACGTATTCCCGTTGCTTACCTAAAAACTTTCCAAGGACCTCCCCACGGTATCCAAGTTGAGCGCGATAAAATCAACAAATATGGTCGTCCCTTACTCGGTTGTACCATTAAGCCCAAGTTAGGTTTATCTGCGAAGAACTACGGACGTGCCGTATACGAATGTTTGCGTGGTGGTTTGGACTTCACCAAAGATGATGAAAACATCAACTCTGCTCCATTCCAACGTTGGCGCGATCGCTTTACATTTGTGGCTGATGCAATCCACAAAGCACAAGCAGAAACTGGCGAAATCAAAGGTCACTACCTAAACGTTACCGCTCCTACCTGCGAAGAAATGCTCAAGCGTGCTGAGTACGCGAAAGAACTCAACATGCCCATCGTAATGCATGACTACCTAACAGCAGGTTTCACAGCTAACACTACCTTAGCTCGTTGGTGTCGTGATAACGGTTTGTTGCTACACATTCACCGTGCTATGCACGCGGTTATCGACCGTCAGAAGAACCACGGTATTCACTTCCGGGTATTAGCTAAGTGTTTGCGGATGTCTGGTGGTGACCACATTCACACCGGTACAGTAGTTGGTAAGTTAGAAGGTGAACGCGGCATTACAATGGGCTTCGTTGACCTACTACGTGAGAACTATGTCGAACAAGATAAGTCTCGCGGTATTTACTTTACCCAAGATTGGGCTTCTATGCCTGGTGTAATGGCAGTTGCTTCTGGTGGTATCCACGTATGGCACATGCCCGCGCTGGTAGAAATCTTTGGTGATGACTCCGTACTACAGTTTGGTGGTGGTACTTTAGGTCACCCTTGGGGTAATGCTCCTGGTGCTACAGCGAACCGTGTAGCTTTAGAAGCTTGTGTCCAAGCTCGTAACGAAGGACGTAACTTGGCTCGCGAAGGTAATGACATTATCCGTGAAGCTGCAAAATGGTCTCCAGAATTGGCTGCTGCTTGCGAACTTTGGAAAGAAATTAAGTTCGAGTTTGAAGCAATGGATACCGTCTGATCGTTTAGGTAGGAAGTAAAAAGATAAAAGATCGAATTCAAATATTTAAGACAAATATAGTTGTTTTTTCTTTTGACTTTTGACTTTTAACTTTTTACTTATTACGGGCTGGGGTCAAGCATGAATATTAAACAAATTGCGAAGGACACAGCTAAGACGCTGCAAAGCTACCTGACTTATCAGGCTGTGAAAACGGTGATAGCTCAACTCAGTGAAACCAATCCACCTTTGTCGCTTTGGCTGCATCGCTTTTCTGTTAAGGATAAAATTCAAGATGGGGAAGCGTATATCGAAGATTTATTTCGTGAAAGTCCGGATTTAGCTTTACGAATAATGACAGTCAGAGAATATTTAGCGGAGGAGGTTACGGAATACTTACCAGAAATGGTGAGTGCTGGGATTACACAAGCGAATATGGAGCACCGTCGCAAGCATCTTGAGCGAATAACGCAATTAGATATTTCTAACCCCAGTTCGGGATCCCAACAGCAGCAATCTTCGGATCCTAGTTCAGATAGTCCTTAAGAGTTAGGGAACAGAAAACAGGGAACAGTTATAAAAATACTAATAAATGTTAACTGGTAGCTGTTCGCTGATAAATGTCAAATTTCGCAAAATAATTAATATTCGCCATGCAAACTTTACCAAAAGAACGTCGTTACGAAACCCTTTCTTACCTTCCTCCCCTCAGTGACGCTCAAATCAATCGTCAGATCCAATACATTTTAGAGCAAGGTTATTTCCCAGCAATTGAATTCAACGAAACCTCTGAACCTACAGAGATATATTGGACAATGTGGAAATTACCTTTGTTTAATGCTAGAAGCACCCAAGAAGTTTTGAACGAAATTCAAGCTTGTCGTTCTCAGTATCCTAGCTGTTTCATTCGTGTTGTTGGTTTTGACAACATTAAGCAATGTCAAATCCTCAGCTTTATCGTTCACAAACCCAACCAAGGTGGTTACAGATACTAGAAATTCAATTTAATTTTGGATTGAATTTGAATCAAAGCTTTTCAGACAAATATTACCTTACCTGAAGAATTGAGTTCCTCCCCGCGTATACAGCTGGGAGGTTTTTATTTTTTTGGTCGCAAACACAAGAAAATTTAGGAGTAATAAGTAATAAGTAATGAGTAATGAGTAATGAGTAATGAGTCAGGAGTCAGGAGTCAGGAGGAACCATTAACAGAAAACTTCTTATGGGATTTTTGTTGTTCTCAGCCTGCTTCACGTAAAAAACGTAGTGGACTGACACAGCTAAAATAGTGCATTAGCAAAATCCAAAAATCATTAATTGAAATAAATTTTAGGACAAATCTATTGCATCATTTTAGGCGTGTCAGTCCAGTAGGGTGTGTTAGCGATAGCGTAACGCACCATTGATAAGACTTTTGTACAACAACTTCAGAAACATCAAGTTTTAAGAAAATAGAGTTTTAAAAAAACTAGCAAAAATAAATAACCATAAAAGGAAACTAAGTAGTTGTAATTTGATTAAAAATTCTAAGGCAAGCAATTAATACTACCCTATAAAAAATAAAATTATTCGCATAGGAAAAGGGGAAATGCTTGATTTTCCCTTATTTTTTTAGATAGGGCTGAAGCCCGACTACGTACCAAGAAATCACCAATTACCCATTACCCATTACCCATTACCCATTACCAATTTCTCCTTATCGACATCCCGACGTCTAGGAACTTCATAAGTCAAGAAATCATGAGCCATTTGAGTTTTGGGAAAAATTGCTCGGGCTTCCTTAAGTAGGTCTTTGAGTTCTAAAGCATTTCCAGGAGCGTAACGGGGACTAAAATGGGTAATAATTAAACGACTAACTCCAGCATTTAAAGCTGTTTGGGCAGCCATTGTCGATGTAGAATGCAAACGTTGAAAAGCCATATCTGCATCTTGATGAGCAAAAGTAGATTCGTGAATTAATACATCTGCATCTTGGGCTAATTCCACTGCACCATCGCAATACACCGTATCAGTACAGTATGCTACTTTACGCCCGATTTCAGTTTCTCCACAAAAATCTTTTCCATGAAATACTCGACCGTCAGTTAATGTTACCGTCTCACCACGCTTGAGCTGTCCGTATACCCGACCTGGGGGAATTTCCATTGCTTGAGCTTTTTCAATGTCGAAGCGTCCCGCCCGGTCTTTTTCCGCAACTCGGTAACCAAAAGCACTTACTCGATGATGTAAAGCTCCGCAAGAAACTACAAATTCCTCATCTTCGTATATAATTCCTGGACGAACAGCATGAACTTTAATTGGATAAGAAAAATGAGTGTGAGAGTAACGTTGACAGGCTTGCAGATACTCATTAAGACCAGGAGGACCATAAATATCCATTCTTTGCACGTTACCAGCTAAACCACAACTAGCAAGGAGACCCATTAACCCAAAAATATGGTCGCCGTGCATATGGGTAATAAAAATTCGGGAAAGTTGACTGATTTTCAGTTCGCTGCGCAGAATTTGGTGCTGGGTTCCTTCGCCACAATCGAATAACCACAACTCTGCCCTTTGTGGTAATCTGAGGGCGACACTGGAAACGTTACGCGCTCGCGTTGGTACACCCGAACTAGTCCCTAAAAATGTTATCTGCACGACCTTATGTAGCCTTCCTCTTGCTCTTGATTAACATTATTTTTTCTATAGTGGCATGTAAACAGAAAAATAATTTTTCCAGCGTGATATAGCTTTGGGTTATTTTAGAGCATATTAACAGTTATAAGGAGTTTTTATACTTAATTATGGCACAAGCAGGTGAGCAAAATTTACTAGTATTAACTTTCTACATGATTGGTATAAGCTACGTCTTTAACCGCATGGTAGATTCAATTGACGACAAGGTTAAATATGAGTTTGATAAGGGAGCAATTGACGAACAATTAAAAGAACATAATCTTCAGGATGATGTGGGAGTTGCGTTTAAGTTTGATCCTTCTTATGACATCGGTAATCTCAAAGAAATGAAGTTGCTTCTCAACAATAAATCAGAAAACCTTGGCGTGTATGTCGATTGGGATAATACTTCTCTGGTGATTGATTTTGATAATTCTTCCCACAGAATTATTAGGACTTCCCCAGATTTATCTCGCGATCTGGGTACACCTCAGCATCCGACTTTAGTAGCACCTAAGAAGGGAATAGCTGCAACATTCAGTATTGAAAGTTCTTTTAAGCGAGATCAAGAGAAAGGTACTTATTCTCCAGAAAAGCCGATTATTCCCATCGCTGGATTAGAAAAGCATCCTGTAAAGGCGCGTAGAATATTATATAAAGATTTTATCACTAGGAAAAAAAATATCGCCTATTCATTGCAGTTAGTGCTGAGAGTATCTGATTTAAGAGTAGGTGTAGCACCTGGTGAGAATAAACCGCCAATGTATATTATTGATTGTCCGTTTACAATTAAAAAGCTACCTTGGACTTACGCAATGCCTTGGAATAAGAGAAGATAAACTAACTACACTACTTTGAGTCACAATTAATAAGTAAGGACCATACAATTCAGGAGTAATGAGTAACAAACTTGGATGAAACAGCATAAAGCTATAGCATTTCAATATAATTCATCACTGTTGTTTGAAAGCAGGTAAATTTAACTGAGATAGATTTTGATGACGATATTTATCTAAAATTAATTATTTATTTATTTGAACTTCGGTTTATTGAATTAGGTAACCCTTTAATTAATACATCTGTAACTTGGATGTGGGAAATTATTGACTATAGCTAAGGCAAAAGATATTAATATATGACTTACGCAACGAAGATTTGTCATTGCGACCGAAACGCAGTGTAGGGAAGCAATCTCAGAGTTCTTGCGATTACGTCGCTATCGCTCGTAATGACGCAATTACGTTAATTTTGCGTAAGTCCTATAATATTTACTCCTGACCCCGTATCCATAATTCCTTACTTCTGTTAATTCCTATTCTATGTCTAATTTTTACCAGTCCCCTCCAGAAATTTCTACTTCCTCACAGTCATATAACCTGACAAAAAAAGCTAAGTTGGGATGGTCATTGGATCGACGAGATCCAAAAACAATTGAAGCTTTTATGCCACTATGGGAATGGTTTTATCAATATTATTTCCGCGTACAAACTAGTGGTTGGGAACATGTTTCACCAAATGAAAAGGTTCTGTTGGTGGGTTCCCATAATGGGGGACTTGCTGCTCCCGATATGATTTTGATGATGTACGATTGGTTCAAAAGATTTGGAACCGAGCAACCTATTTATGGTTTGATGCATCCTTCAGCTTGGCAATTAAATTCTCAAATAGCAGAATTAGCAGCTAAAGTTGGAGCTATTGTAGCTCATCCGAAAATGGGTTATAAAGCCCTGCGTTCTGGAGCTAGTGTTTTAGTTTATCCTGGGGGAGCAAAAGATGTTTTTCGCCCCTATTCTCTACGCGATCGCATTTATTTTGGCAATAATCAAGCTTTTATTAAATTAGCGCTGCGAGAAAAAGTACCTATCGTACCGGTGATTTCCCATGGCGCTCATGATACTTTTATCGTACTTGCAGATATTTACGATTTTATAAAACAACTTCACGATTGGGGTATGCCTTGGTTTATGGGAATAGATCCAGAAACTTTTCCTATTTATCTGGGTTTACCTTGGGGAGTTGCTTTTGGTCCTCTCCCTAATATTCCATTTCCCGTAACTATTCGCACGAGAGTTTGTCCACCAATAGTTTTTGAAAGCTACGGTCGGGAAGCTGCTTGCGATCGCGAATATGTCAATGCTTGCTATAACACGGTCGTTAGTCAGATGCAGCGAGAATTAGATATTTTGGTTAGGAGCTAACCGTTTTTTTACCCAAATAGTTTGCTCAACAAATTGGTTTGAAAAATTTGCTTGAAAAATTTGCTTGGAAAATTTGCTTGGAAAATTTGCTTGGAAAACTTCAAAAATAAATAATGTGTTTAAAAAATAAAGATAATTTCCAAATCCCATTCTTCCTGAACGCGAACAATCTTAATTTCCCGAATAAATTCTCGAAAATAAAATCGACGTTCTGACTCAGATAAATCCCACCAAAATTGAGGGATAGAGACAGCTTGTGCTACTGACAATAAATTAACAGGGGGTAAGGTAGCTAATTTTGCCTGGAGTGCGGATATTTCTGTACGTAATTTATAGGTTCTGATTTTTGCTGTTTCTGAATCTAAAACCCCATTTTCAGTTAATTCAGGAATTTGAGTTAGAATTTTTTGCTGACTCTCAATGGTCGCAGTTAAATTATTTTTTACTGCATCTAACTGGGGAAAATCCATTTCACCAACAGAAGAAGGAAGATCGCGACAAACTGCATTTATAGTATTTTCTAGTACCTCTTGGTAAGGTAAAGCGCGACATTTTTTCGTTCTTTTGCAACTAGCAGGACGTAAATAGAGATATTCCTTTGTTTGGTAACGTTGAGTAACGCGGGTAACAATTGTGTGGGACTGACACTCACCACAAATCACTAAACCAGCCAGGGAGCGTGGTGCACTAGCACTTCGAGGTGCTAGACGACTATTACGACGCAGTAATCTATCTACCTGTGCTGCTTCTTCTCGGGAAATAATTGGCGTGTGGGTATCAGAAATAATTTCCCCATCTCGATATGCTGTGTCACCTCGATAAACTGGATTGGTTAACCAACGACGTCCGGTAGTTACAGAAATCTTTTTACCGTATTTTTTTGCTAAATAACGAACCGCACCCCGAAGAGAACCATATAACAAAAAATTCTCGAAAAAATCTTTGACGACAGGGGAAGTTGTACGGTCAATAATATATTTTTCCTTCCCACGACGGTAACCATAGGGAATTTTACCCGGTGGTGGTGCAGCATTCAAACGCTTGCGAGCATGACCTTGGCGAATACGACGACTACGTTGCTGTTTCTGAATCTCATGTAATAATTTCAGTAATTCTAGCTGGGGATGATTTTTGTTTGATGGATCTATTTGCAAACCTGTTTGAAAATCAATTTGAGACTTTACCCAAGAATCTACATCTGTGAAAGGAGACTTATAACCCTGCTCTACAGCAATTAAGATAATTCCCATCTCTTCAATTTTTGATAATAGGGAAGTTATATCTTGTAGAGTATCCCCCAATTCTTCCAAACGTCGCACCAACAATAAATCCGGTTCTTCTCTTTGAGAGTCTATTATCAATTTCTGTAACTGCGATCGCTTACCTAAATCTTCATACACTCGGTCGATATCCCACTCCCAATGGCTAAGATCGGGAGAATTTTCTATTAGGGGATCAGTGTAGGTGTAAGCAAATATTTTCATTTACAATTAATTTTCTTGGATCTGCCTTATGCATCAGCTAGCAGAACTTTTGTATATTAATCTTAGATGGTGATTCGTTACGGCTTGTTTTATATTTTTCTTTTCCCAATATAGCGATGCGTTACGGATTGTTCTATATTTTTCTTTTCCCCACATAGTGGTGCGGGCTTGTTTTATATTTTTCTTTTCCAAATATAGCGGTGCGTTACGGCTTGCTCTATATTTTTTCTTTACCCAAATATCTAAACGTAGCCTAACGCACCCTACAAATGATAACTGTAGCCTGTAAGGGCGTGGCGTTAGCCATAAACTGTTAGCAAAGCGTGCGCGGTCTAGCGTAAGCGTACTGTAAGTATTGCGCATTAACTGTTAACTGACAACTGTCAACCCTGACTTAACTCAATTATGTTTCCATCAGGATCTTGAGTAAATAATGCAGCACGACCAGAGGCACTTGGTTGAATTTGGCAGTTATAATTTAATAGTTGCTGTTTAGCAGCAGCTAAGTCGGAAACTGAAAAAGCAATGTGGGGGTTACGTCCCCATTTTTCATGTCTAATTTCTGTGGGGACAGATGGAGCGACAATGATGTGAAGTTGGGAGTTTCCGATTTGGTACCACGAACCAGGAAATTTCATCGGACGCTCTTCGACTTTAGGCAATTTTAAGATTTCACCATAGAAATGTTCTGCTCGTTCCAAGTCCGTAACCAAAACTGCTGTATGCAAGCACTGGGTAATTTCCATGGTTATACCTCGTCAGTGAGAAGTAATGAGTATGTTAGCGTAAGCGGGGCGCGCAAGCGCACAGTAATGAGTAATAAGTAACATTACTTGTTACTTATTACTCCCAATTCTGGCTTGTTTGCGAAGACAATATAAAACCAACAAAATAAATAAAACTAAGCCAGTAAAATACTTTATAGGATGGGGAATTCCAGGATTAGGAGAAAAGAAGCCTTCTATTGTACCGGCAATAATCAGCATGGGTACAATACCAAATACTAATTGTGCAGCTAGGGAACCATATAATTTTAAAGCTTCGCCACGGCGATATTTTCCTGGGAATAATAATGCTCGACCAATCAAAAACCCAGCCCCTCCCGCAAAAAATATCGCTGGTAATTCTAGAGAACCATGGGGAAAAACAAACGCCCAAAATGGATAAGCTAAGTTGTTTTGTCCAACTAAAGTTGCAATTCCACCAATATGTAAACCGTTATACACCATCAAAAATAATGTATATGCACCAAAAGTAATTCCACCAACTACTGCACCAAAGGAGACAGATATATTATTAATGGTTATGCTACTCGAGGCTAAGGGCTCAATGCCTAGAATTGAAGAACCCATCCACAATTTTCCTTCATCCCGAACGGAGGAGATAATCCGTTGGGGAGCAATCAAGGAGATAAAATTTGGATCTTGCCAAGCATACCACCAAGAAACTAAAGCTGCTAACAAAAATAAAGTTGTAGCAAAAAAAATGTAGAGAAAACTTTGTTGAACTACCCTTGGAAAACCCCACAGGTAGAAATCTATCACAGCTTTCCATTCCTGTCGTCGCGAACCTTGGTATATTTGCGAATATGCACGGGTTGTTAAAGTTTGGAGATTTTGTATCAAGTTAGTACCAATTTTTTGCGTGCGCGCTCGGGCGAGGTCTGCACTTACCGAACGATACAAACTTGCAAGCTCCCTAACTTCCCCAGATTTTAAAGATTTTAAACCTTTTTTTTCTACTTTTTTTAATAAGTTATCCAAGCGTTGCCAATTTGCTTCTCGCCTACCAATCCAACGTTGAATATTCATAAGTTTTGGGAATAATACCTTTGACTTGTCCTAAGATAACCACACATTCATTTATATAAGCATTGCCGTCCTTTTAAAATATGACTCCCAATAATTCTCCAGAATCAATAAAACCCTTAAGTGTAGGTAATGTTGTCACAGCAGGTATTCAGTTGTATCGTTCACATCTGAAGTCTTATTTCTTACTTGCATTGATTGGAAACTTATGGGCTTTTTTACCATTTATTTTTATAGTACCTGCGGTTTCACTGTTAATATTTGGTGCGAATAATGGTAACAATGTTGTTGTAGCTTCTTTGGTTGTAATGGCCATTGGGACAGTAATATATTTCTATTCCTTAGGTAAAGCGGCAATTAACGCAGCTACTATCTCTCGATTAGCATTTCAAGAATTAATCAATCAACCAGAAACAGTAAATACTGCTCGTGGTCAATTGCAACCAAAATTGTGGGCTTTTGTTCGACTTACTTTGTTGATGATATTAATATTTTTGGGAATATTTATTCCCTCATTTATTTTACTAGTTATTCCATTCTTGAATTTATTATTTATCATTCCAATTTTTGCCGGTTGGTTGTGGTTTTTTGCTCGTTTGATGATTTCTTATATAGTCTTAGCAGTTGAAGAAACAAATAGTTCTAGAGAATGTATTAGTCGCAGTTGGGATTTAACAAAGGAAAGTGTTTGGCGTATCGCTTTAGTATTAGTAGTCGCATTATTAGTCACAGCACCATTACAAATAATTATTCAATTTGTTAATCAAGCCATTCAGGAAATTTATATGCTACCGGCTGTTGAAGCTGCTAGAACCGGTTCAACAAACTCTATCGCTTTGGTTGCATTTTTTTACTTACTAAATTTAGCCCTAAGCTTTATATTTAGTTCGATGCTCTCACCATTTTGGCAAGCATTTCAAGCGGTTATTTACTATGATTTACGCAATCGTCGCGAAGGTTTGGGATTGAATTTGCGTAGCTAGAGCAGCTAAATTAAAAGTTAATAATTATTCGTTGAAGGCGCGCTGAACTTTTGCACGTCTTTACGAAAAAATATAACATCAATAAACTTAAATGAATATATTTAACAGTGTAAAATTTAGCACTCCGGAAAATGTAGAACTAGAATTAACTCTTGCTGGAATTGGTAACCGAGCTTTAGCATTATTAATTGACTATTGTTTCTTAGGGTTAATCTTATTATTTTTTGTCATCGCTGGATTAATTTTTTCTTTAATTTTTATCGATTTTTGGAACAACTTATTTGGCGTTCGAGCACCTGTATGGTTATTCGGTATTTCTTTATTTATTAACTATATAATTTATTCTGGATACTTTGTCTTTTTTGAAACAATATGGCAAGGTCAAAGTCCAGGAAAACGTCTTGCTAAGATTCGAGTGATTAAGGATGATGGTAAACCAGTAAGATTGACACAAATCGCACTACGTTCTTTGCTACGACCAATTGATGAATTACTATTTATTGGTGCGATTTTAATTATGTTTAACCGTTGGGAAAAACGTTTGGGTGATTGGTTAGCGGGAACAATCGTAGTTCAAGAACAAGTTCCAAATTTATCGGAAAGTTTAAGTATTTCAAAAGCTGGGGAATATTTAGCCACTGAATTACTAGAAAAAGCATATTTATCCGGACTTTTACCTGACGATTTTGCTGTAATTAAGGAATATTTACAAAGACGCTATAAATTAAGCCAGAAAGGTAAACATAACACTAGTTTACGTTTAGCTCGGGATGTGCAAGAAATCATTAAATTTCCAGAACTTCCAAAAAATATTAGTACAGATGATTTTTTAGAAGCAGTCTACTTAGCTTATCAGCAACAATCATCTTCTTAGTTGTGCAACAAGCTGCATTTGATGACCGATTACCAATTACCTATTTCTCAACTGTTACTAAACCCACGCATAAATAAATCGATTAAATTGGTACAAATAATCAAATCAAATAAATTAAATCTAGTGGGGTAGTACATTGCAACCGATAGAAAAACCTCGAACCTGGTGGATATTCCGTCTCGGCTCTGCTTTATTGCTAATAGGTCAAGTATGGCTTCACCTTCTCCAAGGAAAAGTTTGCTTGCGCCGGACAATCGAACATATGGTAACAGCCGGACCTGCAGCAATTTCACCGGTACTTTTGGTGAATGGATTTGCAGGAATGATTTTTACTATTCAAACAGCAAGAGAACTCGCACAGTTTGGTGCTTCTAATGCTATTGGTGGAGCTTTTGCTCTAGCTTTTTGTCGAGAACTAGCCCCGATTTTAAGTGCAAGTATCATTGCTGGACAAGTGGGTTCAGCTTTTGCTGCTGAAATCGGTTCAATGCGAGTTACCGAACAAATTGACGCGCTGTATATGCTCAAGACCGATCCCATCGACTATTTGGTTATACCCAGGGTCATTGCTTGCTGTTTGATGCTACCAGTAGTGACGATGATTGGTTTGGTAACTGGAATTGCTGGAGGAATGTTCGCAGCACAAAAGTTTTACCAAATAGAACCAGCAATATTTCTAGAATCAATTAGAGAATTTTTAGCTCAAGCAGATATTTTGATCGTACTGCTTAAAGCATTCATTTTTGGCATGGTAGTTGCTGTTATTGGTTGTAGTTGGGGATTAACAACTAAGGGTGGAGCGAAAGAAGTAGGAGCTTCAGCAACTGCAGCAGTTGTAACTACTTGGGTAGCTATTTTCATCATAGATTTTTGTCTTTCATTACTACTTTTTGAAGGACCAGCTTTGTAGAGAATTAAAGTCATGTAACTGATAATTTAACAATTGTGCCAAAAAAAAAACTGGTTTTTATCCCTGTTCTGGAATCAACTCTTTGTAAAGTGATGTTATTATTAGCAACCTGAGTGTTGATAATTGATTACAGATTTATCAATGCTTGTACAACTATGATTGTTTCAACAAGTATTAAGAGGTTAAAGCGATGAAAACTGCAACAGAAACCAGAACCAGTAAATCAACGACAAAATCTTCGAAGAAGAGACAGAAATCTTTTGCTTCTAGTAATATTGCTTGTCCTCCAAGAAAAGTCTCAAAACGTCAGCCAAAGCGTTCCTATGAATGCCTTAGTGATTGGGAGAATGCGAGCTAAAATTAACCATAAATTTGATAATTAGGTGTAATGTAGCAAGATTTTGTTCTGAAGTCCTATTATTTGAAGTCTTAATATTTAAATAATTAAGATTTGAATTATTAAGATTTGAAGTATTAAGATTTGAAGTATTGAGATTTGAAGTCCTAAAATCTGAAATCGTAATATTTGACGATTTAACTATGATTCTCCCTCATGATAAAGTAATCAGGCGATACCAATTAATTTGAATGAATTGATTTGAATTACATGTCAGAGGGAAAACTATTGCTACAACCGGGTACTTTATGGACAAGTGTTGTCAATAGTACCGTACACGCTCTCGAATGTGGGGCTTTGTTATCCATCCCAACAAATTTTGAGTTTGTCGAACAAGATGGTGTCAATTTTTTGGTTCGCGTTTTAGCTAATTTAGAAAGAAAGGAGGAAGCCAAAAAAAAACTAGAAAAATTATCTGCAGAAACTGGAAAGGTAAAATTAGAAAAGTTTAACCCATTTTTACCTTATGACAAAGATTTATTTGTGGCAGATATTTCCGAAACTCACGTATGTATTTTGAATAAGTACAACGTAGTCGAACATCATTTACTAATGATTACCCGCGCCTTTGAAGAGCAAGAAAGTTTATTAACGTTGCAAGACTTTACTGCTATGTGGGCGTGCTTAGCACAAATCGATGGTTTAGTTTTCTATAACGGTGGTAAGGTCGCCGGTGCAAGCCAACCGCACAAACACCTACAATTAATTAAACTTCCCCTCATACCTTCCGGGTTAAATATACCAATTGCGCCTTTATTAGAAACAGCAAAATTTAAAGGTTCAATTGGTAGTCTGACAGGAATGCCATTTTTACAAGTTTTTGTACAGTTTGACCCCAGTTTTATCGATTCTCCCCTGAAAGCGGCTGAGGTAACCCTGAAACATTATCATGATGCGTTAGACGCTGTTGGTTTATTAGATAATGATGGGGTTACCTCCGGAAAACCAAAAGGAGCTTATAATTTTCTGGCGACTCGGGAATGGATGTTGATCATACCAAGACAAAAAGAAGAATTCGCATCAATTTCGATCAATTCATTGGGGTTTGCAGGTTCGCTGTTTGTTCGTGATGAGAAACAAATGCAAATCCTCAAAGATAGTGGTCCCATGAATATGCTACAAAATGTTGCTTTTGCCCAGATTTAACAGAATTTAGCAAATAAATATAAAAAATGTTTCCCGTACTACCTTAATACATTGATTTTTGATAAATATATTCTTGATAAATGTATTCCCGGTAAATGTATTCTTGATAAATATATTCTTGATAAATGTATTATTGATACATTTATACTAATATTTTGTACGGGGATATAAATTATGTCTCGAAAGGCAAGAATTAATTTACCTTACTTTGACGAACTATTAAAAGACTTTCAAGAAGGAAGAACAGAAGTAATTAAATGCTTTGGAAATCACGTTCATTGGGGTTATTGGGAAGACCCAGCAACAGCAGATGGTTCTGTAGAAGATTTTGAGCAAGCAGCAGAAAAATTAGCTCAAAAAATCTACTTAGCCGGTCAAATCTCTTCAAATATGCGTGTCTTAGATTGCGGTTGTGGCTTTGGTGGAACAATTGCTAGTTTGAACAACCGCTTTACTGCTATGGATTTAACCGGGTTAAATATTGACTCACGTCAGCTAGCAAGAGCAAGAGAACTCGTTCAATCCAAAAACCAAAATCATATAGAGTTTATAGAAGGAGATGCATGCGAATTACCTTTTGCAGATAACTTCTTTGATGCAGTACTTGCTGTTGAGTGCATATTTCATTTTCCTAGTCGGCAGCGCTTTTTTCAAGAAGTATGGCGAGTTCTAAAACCAGGTGGAACGCTTGCAATCAGTGATTTTGTACCTCGACAAATAGTTATTCCGATCGCTAAAACAGCACCCAAGCTAGTTAAAAAACTTGGTGGGAGCTATTACGGACGCGTAGATCTTAACTTTAGCCTTGGTGACTATCATAAATTATCAAAAAATATAGGTTTCAAATCTTTAGTAGAAAAAGATATAACCTCTAATACTTTACCAACTTATCCTGTGGTCGAGCGAGTGCAAAAAAAAGGAGAAAAGGAACTTTCTTTCGCTAGCTGGACGAGTCGCTGGGGAATATTGCGTTATTTTATTTTTTCTTATCAAAAACCATAGTCACAATGAAAATATTCTCGAGACGAAATATGAAAGTCTAAGATAATTTGCACTCAGAGAATTTGTAGATTTTAATTTATAATTTTCGGTTCGAGTTTACCTAATTTCAACGGGTGATATTGTTTCTACTTCGCAGTCTAATATTTTGAATGGTATAGAAAACTCCAGGAACTGATAAAAGAATTAAATTCAATTGTGTTAACTCTTTTCGATACCAGCGGTGTTGAGAGAATAGAACCAAACCACAGAAAAAAAATGCTACTATCAGTACAATATCTTGACGACGAAAAAGTTTTGGACGGGTAAAAGGTAAGGCACACAAAGTCATACCAGCGATTATTAGAATAGTTCCAATTAGATTTACCGGATTTTCAAACATATTTTTGATTGACGATTTTTTATGATTGCGAACATATAAGTTCGGAAACTGATATTCTACCTATAATATGTAACAGAGAACAGGGAACAGTGAATAAGTTTATTTATCTAAAAGAGTATTAGCATTAACTCTCAAAAGAAATAGATTTAATTGATTATTAGGGTGATTTAGTTGGAGTTTTTCAAATCAATTATTAAAAACAAATTGCTTTATATCTGAACTATTAAAAGGATACTCAATTTTGACATTTTTTCTAATTAAAGTAATGTAATACCCAATCATAAATTATCGACGACCAATTACCCATTACCACAATGACACTGTCGTGTCACACTCCGCTAACGCCGTAAGGCGCGGGCTTTTACCCATTACCAATTACCCATTACCAATTACCAATTCTCACAAAATCTATCTAATTCTCATTGCTCGCAATCTAACAGATTCGGTAAAAGCAAAAATTCCCGCTCCTGCTAACATAAATTCAGCAAGGGGAATTTCTTGAGAACCATAACGGCGATATTCTTGGAAAATAAGCAAAACCCCATTAAGAGCAAATATTACAGCAAATACAAAATCATAATCTCGTGCAATTCTCGGATACCAAGAACGCAAGAAAAATAAACCTCCACCAAAAGCTGCGAGAAAAACTCCCAATAAAATAATCCAAGTAGCAGATTTGAAAAAAAATAACCCTGCTGCGCCAAAAAAAGGTACAAACCTAATCACATATAAGGCTTTTTTCAACCAAACTGGCGATATGATCTTTACGGTTGCTCCTGTATCGTTAGCACGAGTATTAACTCCACGAACCGCAAATTTTTGTTGGATAGTAGGAACAAAAGCTGGTGAACTAGATGGTTCCATTGTTGGAATGAAATTCTGTAAATTCTGAAGATCGAATAAAATTTCTGACACCGACTGATAGCGATCGCGCCAATGGTAAGACACCATTTTTTTTAAAATAGCGGTGAACTCAGGGGAAATTCGTGATCGATTTTCCCAAACAACTTCACCAGTATCGGGATCCTCAGATAATTGATGGGGTGGAATACCTGTTAATGCTTGAATTGCAACCATTCCAATTGCATAAATATCGCTGTTGAGACGGGGTTTACCCTGTGCTTGCTCTGCAGCTATAAATCCAGGAGTTCCAATTGCAACTGTCCCACTCACCTCGGTTGAAGATTCAATTGTTTGAGTGCGTATTTTTTTGACCGCACCAAAATCAATCAAGACTAATTTCCCATCAATGTCTCTTTTTATTAAATTATCTGGCTTGATGTCTCGATGGATAACATTACAGCGATGTACAAATTCCAAAACCCTCAAAATGTCCTCTAACATGAAAACAACTTGATTTTCCGCCCAAGGTTGACCTATTTGGAAATCTTGACTGAGGGGATGTCCAGTTATTAACTCTTGTACCAAGAAAAATTGTTCTTTTTCCTCAAAATAGGCTAACAAACGGGGAATTTGGTCGTGGTGTCCCAGTTTTTCTAAGATTTCCGCTTCAGTTCGAAATAGACGTCTGGCGATTTTTAATTCTTCAGATTTAGAACTTGGGGTTTTGAGTAATTTGAGAACGCAGTTTGGATTTCCCGGACGACGGATATCTTCAGCAATATAAGTTTCACCAAATCCTCCAGAACTCAGAACTTGTGTCACTTTATAGCGTCCATCTAATAGCTTTCCTAACATTGTTTATTTTTTGCTTATTTATAATCCAAGAGCGGTACAAAATGAGTTGTACAAAATATAAATATAGTTATTAATTAAATCTGTTGGAGATTTCATCGTTATTATTTAAAGTCTTTAGTATAGGATTGCTATAAAGACGAAACTTTAAATTACATCGATCGTGCTTGAGTTTCAACCTTCTGGCTTTGGAAAAAAATTAGTTGAGACATCTCTAGGAAGTATGGTTTATTACAGCCAAACATCTGTTCCTTGGGATATATCTCAAGTGGAAAGTTTACCAAAAATTGTGTTTTTGCATAATTTTGGTGGTGGAGCATCCGCTTATGAATGGTCAAAAGTTTATCCTGCTTTTGCCTCAAATTATCATATACTTGCACCAGATTTAATTGGTTGGGGTAATTCGGCTCATCCCATGAAGAATTATCAGATTAATGACTACATAACAACCATTAGAGAATTTATCCAAAAAACTTGTAGTTCTCCAGTAATTTTAGTTGCTTCTTCTCTGACTGCAGCTTTAGCAATCAGGATTGCAATTCAACATCCAGAACTATTTCAGCGATTATTTTTAGTATGTCCTTCTGGATTTAATGACTTTGGAGAAAATGCAGGACGTAGACTTCCCCTAGAGATAATTAATACTCCTGTTATAGAAGATTTAATTTATTTGGTTGGAGCTGAAAATGAAATTTCAGTCCGTAATTTTTTAGAAAGTTTTTTATTTGTTAACCGGCAAAAGGTTTCCCAAGAAATAGTACAGGCTTATTTAAATTCGGCACAAAAACCAAATGCAAAATATGCCGCTTTAGCTTTTCTGCGAGGCGACCTTTATTTTGATTTGAGTTTGTATATATCTCAACTCAGTATTCCAACTATTTTCTTATGGGGTGAGAAAGCTCAATTTACAAAGTCTCAATTAGGAGAACGCTTAGCAAAGTTAAATCGGAATGCAATTGAAAAGTTTTATTCCATTGAAGATGCAGGAATTTTACCCCATCTGGAAACGCCCGAGGTGATAATTGGTTTGATGCAAAAACATCTTTAGTGGTTTATGACATCACAATTTAGTACTTAGATTTTATCTAATCTCTGTTCCATTTTCTGCTGATAAGATTGAAAGGGTCGCGATCGCATCACTTAGCTCGCAATTATGTGGTGTGATTTCTGCATAACGTCCACCTTCGGTTTCATAAGTCAAATTGATCTTAAGGTAGCGATCGGGTTTATAGGGCATTTTTTCTGCCCACTCAATTGCTACAATTCCCAAAGGTAGTTCCATACCCTCCCAATAGATTTCTAAATTTAAAGCTTCTATTTCATTCCCTGTGAGACGATATAAATCTAAATGATAGAGGTCGAGACGTCCTTGGGTATATTCATTAACAAGAGTAAATGTTGGACTAACAATGGACTCCCTAATACCCAAACCTTTTCCTAGTCCTTGGACAAAAGTAGTTTTACCCGCTCCTAAATCACCTTCCAATAAAATTACGCTACCAGCAGGTAATATCTTACCAAGAGTTACACCTAAATTATTTGTTGCTGCAGCATCTGCAAGTAAGATCTTCATAATTTACAATCGCCACTTATCTTGACTATTTACTTATTATTATTTGTTGACCTCATAACATTATGAAGTAATTTTTCAATTTTTTTGGTTGTTTTTAATTAATTTAGTAATTATATTGACTGTTTGAAATATTTGAAAGTCCGTGTATGAGTTTATCTTTATTCTTTGGTTGTAATAGCGCTTTTTTGTCTGAATATATACCTGATAAAATCTTATATAAAAATATTCGACTTTATTTATCAGAAAAATCAAATAGAGTTGGAATATAGTCGGTTTTAAGGTGAGATATTTTCTGTTTCTGGTTTCCTGCTTTTTATCTATTTTTATTGGTACAAAAAATATTATCTTCTTGCATATGCTGTTGTTGCAGTAGGTAAAAGATAATTTTGCTAGCTTTAGGTATAAAGATATGGCTCGTAATTACAACTTTTTTTTGATTCAAATATCCCAAGCAATAAATATAAATTTATCGCACTTATGCAAGTTGAGCGGTTATACTCAAATGATTTAACCCGGAACATATATTATTTCCATGAATAATATAAAACTAAATCAAATAAAACCAAACCAAATAAAACCAAATAAAACAATACTTTTCCAATATATTATTTATCAATCTAATTTATCAGAAAAAATATGAACAATTCAGATTTTGGGCAACAAAAATTTCTGGAGATTATCGAAAACATTAAACAAGCAAATAGTGATGAAGAAATAATAGACATATATAATTTTTCTACCTTCTACATTCGTAATTCTTTTACATGTCAACAACTGCATCAAATCAAAGCAATAATTGCTAGTAATCATTACTGCAATGAAGATATATTGAAATACTTGTTTAAAACTGGATATATTGTGCAAGTATATAACAACACTAGATTTCAGTTAACACTCATTGAAAATCCTGCTTTACTTGAAGAACTAATTTTCAAATCTGACTTATCTAACAGCGAATCAATTCCAAGTGCAATTTATGAACTAATTTTAAATGATGACATCAAATTCAGAGATAAAATTTTTGAGTTAAATTCTAGTCATGCTCCAGATTATATTAGATTAAGGCTGACATTAATTAGGGTTAATTTGATATACCACTAATTAATAATTAGAAACCTTAATCAAATATTCTAACCAATAATTTATTATTCCCAATATTTATTGGGTTATTTTTTTGGATTATTATTTTTTAAGTTAATTGATTTTTGGTTATCCTATTTTGATTATTCCAGTTTGGAAACTCGCTCTTCCAGTTGTTTCACATCTTCCTTTAGTTCGATTACCAAGTTTGCCAAATTCTCAAACATATCTTCAGATCGTATTTGTGAAGATATTGGTTTTTGAGCAGTTGCATCAGAAGGATTACTTGGTACTTTAACACCTCTTGAACCAATTTGTGATTCAATTCGGTTGACCCTTGACTCCAAACGGGAAAGGTCGAACTTTAAAGTATGTATGTGAGATTGAAATTGTTGAGATGAGGCTGATTGAGAAATCAATCCACCCCAAACAAGGGATGTTAAGATTGCAGCTAATATTAGTAACCCTACTTTTCTCATCTGCTAGGCTCCACAGAAATTTAAAAGTTATCAATAATTTTTCAGGGCTAATTTTTGACTGTTAATTCTTGACTGTTAATTTTTAAGCGTGAATTTCT